>JAUSNQ010000058.1 GCA_030655595.1 Paludibacter sp. | reverse complement strand
AGAATGATTATTGAAGTTGAAGGCGTACCTTTTGACATTGCGAAAGAAGCATTGCGCTTAGCTGCACAAAAACTACCGGTTACAACACGTTTTGTTACAAGACGTGATTATGACACAACTCAAAATGCATAAGGAAAATGAAAACAACAGAAATTAGAGAATTAAATAATCAGGAGATTCGGGAACGTCTGGATGCTGAAAAAGAGCAATTGGTACGTATGAAATTGAATCACGCCATTTCTCCGCTTGATAATCCGTTGCAAATTAAAGAGGTACGTCGTACTATTGCGCGTCTTGCGACCGAAATACGTCAGCGTCAAACCAATTAATAAAATTTTACACTGATGGAAAGAAATTTAAGAAAAGAAAGAACGGGTGTCGTTTTCAGCAACAAAATGGAAAAAACCATTACTGTAGCTGTAAAGTGGAAAGAGAAACACCCTATTTACGGAAAATTCGTAAATAAGACAAAAAAGTACCATGCTCATGACGAGAAGAACGACTGTAACATTGGAGATACAGTTCGTATCATGGAAACTCGCCCGCTGAGTAAAATTAAAAGATGGAGATTAACTGAAATTATCGAAAGAGTTAAGTAATTATGATACAACAAGAATCAAGACTCACAGTTGCGGATAACTCTGGTGCCAAAGAAGCACTGTGTATCCGTGTATTAGGAGGAACCGGTAAGCGTTATGCTTCTTTGGGTGATATCATCGTGGTTTCTGTGAAGAGCGTAGTGCCTTCATCAGACATCAAGAAAGGTATTGTTTCAAAAGCTGTCGTGGTTCGTACCAAAAAAGAAGTTCGTCGTGCTGATGGCACTTATATTCGTTTCGACGATAACGCTTGCGTGTTGTTGAACAATGCCGGAGAAATTCGGGGTAGTCGTATTTTCGGCCCGGTAGCGCGTGAACTTCGTGTTACAAACATGAAAATCATATCACTTGCACCTGAAGTGCTTTAATCTTCGTAAAATTATTTAGTAATGAGTAAATTACATATCAAAAAAGGTGACACCGTCTACATAAATGCAGGTGTGGATAAAGGCAAAACAGGCCGTATTTTGGAAGTTCTGGTAAGTAAAAGCCGTGCAATTGTGGAAGGTATTAATATGGTCTCTAAGAGTGCCAAACCGAGTTCGAAAAATCCCCAAGGCGGTATTGTTAAACAGGAAGCATCTGTTCATATTTCTAATTTGAATCCGGTAGAGGACGGTAAACCCGTACGTATTGGACGTAAATTAAATGCTGAAGGTAGACTAGTGCGTATTTCCAAAAAAACAGGAGAGGAAATTTAAGACATGAATACAGCAAATTATAAACAAGATTATCAGGAACGTATCGTTCCTACGTTGATGAAAGAGTTTGGTTACAAATCAGTAATGCAGGCTCCTAAATTGGAAAAAATTGTTCTGAATCAGGGCTTGGGTATTGCAGTTGCAGATAAAAAAATCATTGAAGTTGCAATCAACGAAATGACAGCTATTTCTGGTCAAAAAGCAGTGCCTACGATCTCTAAGAAAGATATTTCCAACTTCAAATTGCGTAAAAAAATGCCGATTGGCGTGCGTGTTACACTGCGTGGAAATCGTATGTACGAATTTTTGGAACGTCTTTCGCGTGTTGCTTTACCGCGTGTGCGTGACTTCAAGGGAATTGAAAACAAAATGGATGGACGTGGTAACTATACCCTGGGCATCACGGAGCAAATTATTTTTCCTGAGATCAATATCGACAATATCAGTCGTTTGTTGGGAATGAATATTACTTTCGTAACAACTGCTAAAACCGATGAAGAAGGTTTCGCTTTGTTGAAAGAGTTCGGTTTACCATTTAAGAAAAACTAATTAAGAGATACAATGGCAAAAGAATCAATGAAAGCCCGCGAGGTAAAAAGAGCTAAGCTTGTTGAAAAATACGCTGAAAAACGTGCACAATTTCTTGCAGAAGGAAATTATGATGCACTCCAGACTCTTCCAAGAAACTCGTCGCCAATTCGCCTGCACAATCGTTGCAAAATTACCGGTCGTCCAAAAGGATATATGCGTCAGTTTGGCCTGTCTCGTATTCAATTCCGTGAAATGGCTTCGAAAGGCTTAATTCCGGGAGTAAGGAAGGCAAGCTGGTAACAGCGAAAAGCTAAGAGCTAATAGCGAAGAGCTTGTTCAGACGTAAGATATTACGTTTTAAAGAAATAAAACAAATAATAAATATTGTCCCGGTAGTCGGGATCAATTTAAAAATCATTTTTATGACAGATCCAATAGCAGATTATTTAACGAGGCTAAGGAATGCTATCAAAGCAAACCACCGTGTGGTGGAAATTCCGGCATCAAATCTCAAAAAGGAAATGACCCGTATTCTACATGAAAAGGGGTATATCCTGAACTACAAATTTGTAGATGAGGGTCCTCAG
>JAUSNQ010000047.1 GCA_030655595.1 Paludibacter sp. | reverse complement strand
TTATGGTCCGATACCGGATTCGGAATTTAGAAAAGGATTAATACAAAATACAGGTTGGTAACAATAATATTTGAAAATATGAAAAAGATAATTTATTTTTTATTAATAGTAACCGGATTGGTTTCGTGTTACAACCAGGATAAAATGTTTGATGACTTTGATACTCAATCAATTTACTTCCCCTTTCAGTATCCGGTAAGAACTTTATCCTTGGGAAATGACAGGCTGGATAATTCCTTGGATAAACAACATAAATTCAACATTGGTGTATCCATTGGTGGTTTGTATATGACCAATAATAAGAATTGGACAGTAAATTTTGAAATCGACAATGCATTGGTTCATCAGTATTTGGTGAATGTTAAAGGAGATACGCTTAAAGTTTTACCGACTTCGTATTATACCTTAAATCCATCATCAACTGTAACGATACCCAAAGGTTCGTTTGCAGGTTTGATTGAAGTCCAACTGACAGAAGCATTCTTTCAGGATCCTATTGCCATCAAAGGAAATTATGTAATTCCGCTGAAAATTGTGAGTTCTCCTGATGATGTGGAAATCCTTCGTGGAGTTGCAGCTGAAGGTGTTACAGATCCAAATATCCATGTTGTTGCCAATTGGTCGGCACTGCCCCGCGATTACACTTTATTTGGAATCAAATACGTGAATCCTTACCATGGGACCTGGTTGAGAAGAGGCAAAATGGTGGTGAAAAATATAGGTGGTGATGTCTTGAATACGGTAGTTTACAGAACAAGAAGTGTTGAGTTTGATATTCTGACCACGCTGGCGACTAAAAAACTTAACGAGGTAAGTGGAACCATGCATGTTGAAACTGAAAACTGGAAAGTGATTCTTGCTGTTGATAATGACAAGAATATCGTGGTTCAAACTGATGCCGGTTCTGCTATCACTGTAACAGGTACCGGGAAATATGTTGAAAATGGGGATACCTGGGGTGGTACACCGGAAAATCCTACACCAAGAGATGTGCTTCATTTAAATTATACCTATACAAGATCAAATGGTAATATATGTGAAGTGTCTGATACGCTGGTTTTCAGAGACAGAGGTATTAAACTCGAAGAAGCAAGACCGGCTGTAAAATAATTTTTTCATGAAATCAATTTTTGGATGACTATATTTAGAATCATATTGTGTTTATTCTTTACCGGCTTTGCTGGTACGGTTACCAATGTCCAAACGGTCAATATGCACTTGTGGGCAACGGGAGAAAACCACAACAGAGCTGTGAAAACAGTTCCGTTGCTGGACAATTATACCATGCAGGAGAATGGAGATGATGTGTTTAATCGTTATGGCAGTGATTCAAGAATAAAAACAGATGCAACAGGATTCTTTTATACTAAAAAAATTGATGGCAGGTGGTGGATCATTGATCCGGATGGATATGCAGGTATTGACATG
>JAUSNQ010000042.1 GCA_030655595.1 Paludibacter sp. | reverse complement strand
ATCGTTTTCCTGAGCTCAGGAAAACGATACATAGTTATTTACAATATCGCCTCTTTTACAATTTCTTTAAAATAATTATACGTCCCCACTCTGAGTTCCACACAAGCAGCTTCATCGCAAGCAATGATGGCTTTCGGATGCAATTGTAATGCACTGATGGTCCACATATGATTCACCGGTTCTTCCACTGCGTGACGCAGTGCGCGGGCTTTACCATGACCGTTTACAATGATCAGGACTTCCTTAGCGTCACAAACAGTACCAACACCTACAGTGAGGGCATTCTTTGGTACCTTGTTAACATCATTGTCAAAGAAACGGGAATTAGCAATGATGGTATCCTGGGTCAATGTTTTGATTCTGGTTCTGGAAGTTAACGAAGATCCCGGCTCGTTGAAAGCAATGTGTCCATCGGGACCAATACCACCCAAAAACAAATCAATGCCTCCATAAGATTTGATTCTTGCTTCATAGGATTCACATTCAGCAATGAGATTATCAGCATTTCCATTTAAGATATTAACACGTTCAGGAAGGATATCAATTTTACTTAAGAAATTACTCCACATGAAAGTATAATAACTTTGTTCATGAGCCTGCGGAATTCCTACGTATTCATCCATATTGAAAGTAACGACATTTTTGAAAGATACTTTTCCTTTTTTATACAATTCAATCAGGTTCTTGTAAGTTCCAAGTGGAGTTGAACCGGTTGGCAAACCCAGCACAAAAGGTTTATCAGAGTTTGTTCCAGCCGCATTGATTTTATCTGCGATGTAATTGGCTGTCCATTTCGAAATCAGGTCATAATTTTTCTGAATAATTAATCTCATAATTTTTTTAGTTTTAATGAATTTTATTGGGTGGACAAAGATACAATTTTTTAATAGAAGATTAAACACACAGGCGCACCGACTTGGATACTTTTACCTGTAACAGACAAAGCACCTGATTTTTTGTCACGCTTCATAATTACAATTTGATCACTGCGTTGATTACCGATAAAAAGATATTTGCCATCGGGGGTTAGCGAAAAATTACGTGGAGCAATGCCACCTGTAGGGATTTGTTGTTTGAGTGTCAATTTTCCGTCTTTACCCACAGCAAAGCATGTGATGTCGTTGATGGTTCCACGGTTGGTGGCATAAAGAAATTTTCCGTCGGGCGACAAATGAATATCTGCTGCTCCGGTTTCTACGCCTTGTTTTAAAACGACCGAAGTTTCTTGTATAACCTTCAACCTACCCTTATTCAAAGTCATAACGGAAACTGTACCATCCAGTTCCTGGAGCAAATAGACATACTTTCCGTTTTTGCTGATGGTGAGATGTCGCGGTCCGCTTCCTGCTTTAACACGGATACTATCGTGTGGAGTCAAAATTTCGTCTTTTCCATTTTTGTCGTATCGGTAAACAGTCACTAAATCTGTACCCAAATCATTGGCAAGTAAATAATGCATATCCGGTGTAAAAATCACCTGATGCACATAAGGTTTTATTTGACGTTTTGGGTTGATACTACTCCCAGTATGCTTTATCAGTTGTAAGAGTTCCGACAATGAGCCATCGGGTTTCCGTCCGAACACCGAAATACTTCCACCGCCATAATTTGCAGTAAATACGTGCTTATCACTTGCTGTTATGTAACAAGGACCTTGTCCGTGAGTATCGGAGCTATTCAAAAAGCGAAAATCCCCATTTTTTGCATCGAAGGCAAATGCCCCCGCCTTGCTGGCTGTACCGGATTCACTCACGGCATAGACAAACTTTTTATCGGATGACAAAGCCAGATAACTTGGATTCACCAATTCGCGTGCAACTGCCTTTTGTGTAAAAACACCTGCTTCCACATTGACCTCGTAACTATAAACTCCTTCGCTTTTACCTGAATTTGTGTAAGTTCCGATTAATAAACGATAATTATTTGTCTGCGCACTGATGTGGTAAATAAAACCTGTGAGCAGCAATAAAAACAATTTTCTTTTCATATAATGATTACTAATTGATTACTAATTTTCTATTTGTTGAGCTTCCATGCACAGTGATTCTCAACGTATATATACCACTTGCAACATCACTTACAGAAATATACTCATTTGCAGTCACTTGCTTTGTTATCAACAATTTGCCCGTTAAATCCATGAGTGTAAGGGTGCCGACTCCTTCCATCCCTTTGATGCGGAAACCTGACGTTACCGGATTTGGATACAGACTGATAGCCTGCAGGGATAAAGGTGATAAGCCAGTCAATGATTCGACTATATTGGCGAAATCCTTCCATTGTATAGCGTTTTGATAAAGTGATTTTGAACCTATTGGCACATACAATGTACAGTTTACTTCATTAACTCCATTAAAAACATATTCTTTAGCACTTAAATCGACTGGAGTAACAGGATATGCGAAAATTGAAGTCAGCGAACTGCAACCCGAAAAGGCATAACTATCGATTGAAGTCACAGACCGGGATAGTGTTAAATTCGTAATATTTACACATCCCAAAAAGGATCCTCGACCAATCGAGTTTATTGAATTTTCAATATTCACTCCAGTTAGACTTTGGCAGTTTAAAAAAGCATATGATCCTATTGAAGTTACTGAATTAGGTATAGTTAAAACCCCGCTCAATCCGGTGCAATTACGAAAAGCATTTGCACCTATAGTTTTGAGTGTCGCAGGAAAGAAAACTTCACTTAAGGCACTGCAATGCTGAAAAGTGTACTCTTCAATACTGGTCATAGTTTCGGGAATGGTAATACTGGTAAGTGCAGTACAATAACTAAATGCTGAGTGACCCATGTAAGTTAACCCAATGGGTAGATTGATGCTGGTAATATCACTTGAACCAAAAGCATTTTCATCAATAGATGTAATCGAATTAGGAAGCACAACATGCGTGATATTTTTACAATAGAAAAATGCTGAATTGCCGATTGATGTGACCGTGTTAGGTATGCTCACACCAGTTATTTTACTTGAATAAAAGGCCCAACGACCAATAGAACTCACCGTATTTGGGATTTCATAATCACCCTGTTTCCCTGCAGGATATAGGACTAATGTTGAATGGTTTTTATTAAACACAACCCCATTGTTGACGGCAAAAGATAAATTATCAGGGTGAACATTGAAAGCAGTTTGTTTACCACAAAAGGCAAAAGCATTGTCGCCAATTGAAGCCACCGACTTGCCTATGGTCACAGTTAAAAGGTTCCTGCAAACAGCAAAAGCTGAAGTAGCAATTGTTTTCACCGAATCACTTATCATTACATTTGTCAGACCATCACAAGCATCAAAAGCTGCATATCCGATATGATCAACAAAATTAGGTACAGTATAATTACCTATTTTTCCAGTGGGGTATTGGATAAGTGTGTTTAAATTTTTACTGAATAAAACACTGTCCACAACTGAATAGGTCGAATTTTCACCCTCTAATGCGAAGCCAGATAAACCGATGCATGCCGTAAATGCTGATATTGCAATAGATGTAACCGTAGCCGGGATGACACATTCACCGTGCTTTCCGTTGGGATACTGTATCAACTTGGTTTGATTAAGATTATACAAGACCCCATACTTGGTTGAGAAATACGGACTACCCGTTTTCACGAAATATTCAGACAACTTGGTACACCAAACAAATGCATTCATTCCAATGAACTCAACTTCAGCAGGAATGGTCATGCTGGTAAGTTCATCACAATTGCAAAAGGCACTTTCTCCAATTGATGTAATGGAGTTTGGTAAGTGAACACTGGTGAGTGTTTTTTTTCCTCCCGTATTTGAATTAAAAAATGAACTCACCGGCATTTCATTTGCCGGATACGAATAATAAGTAGATGTTCCTCCGTTACCATTATAAGCATCGATAAATACCGAGCTTAAATTTAACACCGAAAGATTCGTGAATTCATCGCGTAAACACTTCACATCACTGGCATTGATATTACCGGTTAGTGTAAGTTCTGTGGTGGTCGTTTTTTCACTAGCAGTGAATAATGTTGAAAGCGTTCCAGGGGTTGTTACATGAATCGAAACTGCTTGTAAGGCAAATAATGCGGTCAAGCTAAAACTGAGAAGAATTAACTTTTTCATAAAGTAAATAGATTTAATAAATTACGTGTCAAAAATACTGATTAGTTTTCATCATTTATCATAATTTTATAAAAATTCCGCCTGTAATTTCTAAATAAAAATTTTAATCTTTGCTATGAAACAATGATCATGATTGCATCGTTGATTGATATGTGAATTATGTAACATTGTTGTATAAATTTGTAACTGATTCCCAATGCAGTATACCGATCTTTGTATAGCAGAAAATGTTGTTAAATGTGATCAAATCAAACAAACACAATGAATATTAAAAGAATTTTCGGATCTTTGCTTACTGTACTTGGAATAGGCGGACTGATATATGCAGCAGTTTTATTCGCAACTTTATCAGGTAGCAACCATGATATAAAGGTTGTCATAGTTTATGCTGTACTTGGTTTAATATTCTTTATTTCGGGTATTAGTTTAGTGCGGACAGTTAAAGATAATTCCTGATAACTAACACAGTACTGTCAATATAACAGCAAATTGCATGTTGACTCTCTGATCTGAAAAAAAATGAAAACAGTGCCTGCTTTCATAAAGAAAACTTTAAAAGCTATCTTGTGGATGGCGGGTATTTTTGTGCTCTTATTTTTGATTGTTGCTGGTATTATTCAGATTCCTGTCGTTCAAAACAAGATTATCAACTTCGCTACTACTTTTGTCAGCAATAAAACCCAAACCCGTGTTGAAATAAAAAATGTCAGCATTGCTTTCCCAAAGACTGTAGTTGTTGAAGGAATTTATCTTGAAGATCTTCAGAAGGATACCTTATTGTATGCCGGCAAAATCAAAATCAATATTGTACTGAAAGACTTGTTGTCGAATAAAATTTGTATTAATGATTTGTCGCTCGAAAATTTAAATATCAATTTATACAATACCAACACCGATTCTTTATTCAACTATAATTTTTTGCTGACTGCCTTTATCGACACAACCAAACAAACTAAAGTTGAACCCGATGCCCCATCGGAGTGGGAATTCTGCGTAGATGATGTGTCTTTGAAAAATATCCGCCTGCGTTACTTTGATAATTTTGGCGGGATGAATGTCACTGCAGCTTTCAACAAATTGGTTTTGGAAATGGATGAAATTGATCTCAAAACATTCACTTTCAAAATCGATGATTTGTTGGTTAATGGCTTGCAAGCCAATATTTTATTGAAACATTCGTCCAAAGCAGATGTAGATAAGCCTACAACTGTTTTGCCGATAATATCAGCCGGTAATATCCAAATCAACCAGTCAACGGTCATATTTATCGATTCCATTAACAAACAAGCTATCACAGCCGAGATCAATAGATTTGAATTGAAAGAAGCTGCTATCGATTTGAGCAAGGAACAGCTGAGTTTAGACAAAATTAAATTGTTTGAAAGCAACATCAATTATGTATTTGATAGAGAAACGACTGAGGAAGTAAAAAAGCAACTTGGCCCTGAAAAAACAAACAACTGGCAAGTTAATGTGAAAAGCATAATATTGAAAGATAACATACTGGCTTATCGGGCAGGAAACAAGGCTGTAAACAAAAAAACCTTTGATGCAGAGAATTTGCGATTCAGATACCTGCATCTTGAAGCGACTGGTTTCCACTATTCAGCAGATGAAACGAAAGTCTTGATTGAACGCTTCAGTGCTGTAGATCAAAACAACTTTGCCATTACCCGATTTGAAACCGATTTCAGCATGGATAAACATGCGATTACAGCCAATAAGTTGAAAGTCAAAACCAGTCATTCATCGATTGATGCTGATATAAATATGCAATTTACTTCCCTCGAGGCAATTCAGGATGAGCTTCCTGAATTAATTTTAAATGCAAACATCCGCAAGTCCGCTTTTAGCAATGCTGATATTTTGTATTTTAGTCCGGAGTTGATTGAGCAGGATTTTTTCAAAGACAAAAAGAATATCACGGCTGTAACAGGGCAAATCAACGGAAGTATCAACAACCTGAAGGGTCAAAATATCGTAATTAAAACAGGATCAAAAACTGCTATTAAAACCAACTTTCACATCACCGGATTACCCGAAATTGAAACTGCATGCTTTGATTTTCCGAATCTGACCATCAACTCGGGCAAGCAGGACATTTTGAAAATGGGTGGTTCTGCTATTCCCGAAAATATCTCCATTCCTGAAGATATTAACTTACAGGTTGTTTTTAAAGGAATGATGAAAGCATTCGCAACAGACATCAATTTAAACAGCAGTTTTGGCAATATCTTACTATTGGCTTCCTTAGACAAACAGGAAAATTTCAATGCGGATTTGAAAATCAATGATTTTGATTTAGGTAGTTTGCTGCAAGATAAAAAAATGTTTGGACCGGTGAGGTTGACGGCTGAAGTAAACGGAAAAGGATTGACTCAGGAAACCGTTCATGCAAAAATCAAAGCCGATGTTGCAGAGCTGTATTTGAATCAATACACCTACCATAAACTGACCATGAACGGAACCGTTGCGAACCAGGAATTTGAAGGTAATATCAATTTAAATGATGAGAATGCGGTATTTGATTTTGCAGGACTGGTCAATTTCAATCCAAATGAGGAACGCTTTAAATTTAATTTAAATGTGGTTGGAGCCGACTTGCAAAAACTCAATTTCAGCACAAAAGATCTGCGCATTGCGTTCAGTGCCACAGCCGATTTAAAGGGCGGAACAGTCGATAAACTAAATGGTAAAGCCGGTATCACTAATTTTATAATTGCTCAAAACGGCAAAAAATATGTACTCGACTCTTTGATGATTGCTTCTATCAATGAACCTAAAAAAAGCGAAATGAATTTCAGCAGTGCCATTGTTGGAATAAAATATAGCGGAACTATTTCACCTGTTGCACTTGCATCAACCCTGAGTGGGTTTATTGGCAATTATTTCGAGTTTAAAAAACCTGAGCCTGAAGCAATTCAGGTTGACTCATCTGCATTTAAGTTTGAAATACAATTGCACAATCACCCCATTATATCAGAAGTGTTACTGCCTGACTTGAAAGAATTTAAGCCGGGTATCATTGAGGGAAGTTTTAATAGCAACAAAAATGAATTGAAATTGCATGCCAACATGGAGAAAATTGTCTATGGCACAACCGAAATCAATGATTTTGCTGTGGATATTAATTCCGATTCAACAGCCCTGAATTATATAATTACGCTCAATGATATTTCAAACGAACAAATTAAAATCGAGAATTTATTGTTTGATGGCAAATTAGCTAACAACCAGATTACTGCGAATATTGCTTCTATCGACAAGAAACTCAATAAGAAAATTCAGATTTGGTCGCTTATTACCAAAGAAAATGACAATTATAAGATTGTACTCGATCCTGATAATTTCTATTTGATGAATAATCGTTGGGATATTGCTGCTGATCATTATATCGAAATTGGAGATCAAGGGTTTTTGATTCATCATCTTTTCATGCAACACGCAGGAAGTGAAATCAATATTGCTTCTGTCAACGACCAATTCAATGATGATTTGAATGTAAATATCAAAAATTTCAAATTGGATGATATTGCCGGAATCATTGAAAAAGACAGCAACCTGCTGAAAGGAAACTTAGCTGGAAATGTGCTGTTGAAACGCGTGAATGATTCGTATGGTATCATAGCTGATGCAACCATTACCGATTTGATTGTTCAAGATGTGTCCATAGGAAATTTAAGTATAAAGGCCGATAACCCGACTAGAAATAAATTCGACATCTACATCAGCTTAACAGGTGACGAAAACAACCTGACTGCAAAAGGCTTTTTCATTCCCAACGGCGGCGAAAATTCGATCAACATAAAGACTGATATCCAGTCGCTTTCGATGAAAACTGCAGAAGCATTTTCGATGGGTCAAATCTCGGAGTCTTCAGGAAGTTTGGGTGGCAATATTTTGGTATCGGGAACAACAGAAGCCCCTGAGATAACCGGCGATCTTATTTTCAAAGATGTATTCATGAAGCCGGCTTTTCTGAATAACCGCATTGCATTAAAACACGAAACCATCCGGTTGAGAAGTGATGGAATTTACTTCGATTCTTTTACCCTGCGGGATGTCAATCAACATACTGCAACCATCGACGGATCGGTTAAAATGAAACAATTCTCTGATTTCATCTTTGCCCTGAGGGTAAATTCGAATGACTTTCTATTGTTCAACACAACAATCAAAGATAATGACGCATTCTACGGGCGCATGGTCGTGGATAGTCGCATTGATATCACCGGACCTATGTCATTGCCTGTAATCAATGCCAGAATGAAAATGAAAAAAGGATCGAGCTTCACTTTCATAGTCCCTGAAGACCGTTACACAACGGATAAAGGAGAAGATGTCGTGATTTTTGTTGATTCAGCAAAATTCAACCCTATTTTGGACAGGAATGATGAAATTATCTCGAGGAGTTCATCCTTGACAGGCTTCGATCTCACGTCGATCATTGAGGTCGATAAAGAAGCAACCCTTCGCTTATTTATGGATCCGACTTCATCCGATTCGTTGGTTGTAAAAGGTGAAGCTGCTTTGAGTTTCACGATGGACAGAAGTGGCAAAATGAGTCTGACCGGTGCATACAATTTGAACGAAGGCAGTTATCTGGTTTCACTCGAATCGATTATCAAGAAAAGATTCGATATTGTTCAGGGCAGTACCATTATTTGGAACGGCGACCCATTGGACGCAAATATCAATATTGATGCAACTTATACCGTGCGTACAGCGCCTTTCAATTTGGTAGCAGATCAAATGGCAGGATTAACAGATGTTGAAAAAGGCGGGTACAGGCAAATCTATCCCTTTTTGGTCGTGCTGAAGCTACGAGGTGCAATATTAGAACCGCAAATCAGTTTTGAAATACAATTGATGCCAGAGGATAAAGGCATTCTGGGTGGTGCAGTCAATCAAAAATTGATTCTCCTGAATGAAGATCCATCGGCATTGAACAAACAGGTCTTTGCGTTATTGGTATTAGCCCGCTTCGTGCAGGAAAACCCTTTGCAATCTGAAACGGGAGGTGCATCCACCCTGGTTCGTTCCACGGTCAGCAATTTTCTGTCAGCACAATTGAACAAGCTAAGTTCTCAGGTAGTGCCGGGCGTAGAGATGAACTTTGATATCCAATCCTATGATGACTTTCAAACAGGTGAAGCACAGGGCAGAACGCAAGTAGAAGTTGGATTAAAAAAACAACTTTTCAACGAGCGATTGACTGTTCAGATTGGTGGAAGTGTTGATGTAGAAGGCGAAAAAGCCAAACAAAACTCTGCAAGTGATATTACCGGCGATGTGACCGTAGAATACAAATTAACCGAAGACGGTCGATACCGCTTGAAAGGATTCAGACACAATCAGTATGAAGGAGCAATTGAAGGTCAGTTGGTTGAAACTGGTGTGGGTATCGTATATGTGCGCGATTTTAACAAATGGAAAGAATTCTTGAAATCACCCAAGAAAAAAAGTGATCCAGTAAAAGAAAAGACAAAACCATGAGGCCAGCAACTCGAAATAAATACTTATTACTGACTATATGCATCCTTTTAGTTGCATGTAGCGGCACGAGAAAGTTACCCAAAGATGAAAAACTTTATACTGGTGCTGACATAAAACTTGAAACGACAGCAAAGGTTGACAAAAAATTCATTGAAGCCGTTGCCAAGGAAGCCATGCAGCCAAAACCGAACAACAGTTACCTGGGCATGCGTCCAAAAGTCGTGCTGTACAATGCCGGAGGAGAAAATCCAACAAGTAAATTTAAAAAGTGGCTGAAGAAATCTGGTCAAGCTCCGGTGTTGTTGAGTCACACAAAACCAAGCCTTACTGCTTCCATCATCGATGCGCGACTATTTAATATAGGCATTTTCAATAGTTATACAGGATTTGAGATCAAGGAAAAGAAACATAAAGCCAAAATTGTATATACCAGTTACATCGACAAACCCTATGTTTTCAGTGAACTTATATATGATATCAATCCACAAGAAAAACAACAGGAATCTGACAGCTCCGAGCTGAACGAGTCAAAACTCAAGCAAATCAGCGATATCATACTTGCTGAAAAAGGCAAATCCTTTGTCAAAGTGGGTGAAAATTATAGTTTGGAGACCTTACAAATTGAACGTATCAGAATTGATGCATTATTAAAAGACAAGGGATATTTTTACTTTAATCCGGATTATTTAGTATTCAAAGCAGATACAACCTCAGTCGTTGGAGGTGTTTCATTGCGTCTAACAATCAAAGAGGACATTCCTGAAATCGCATTATCGCCTTATCAAATCCGGCATGTGTACATCAATCAAAATTATTCTTTAGAAGATGAAATGACAGCTACCTCCAAAGATACAGTGATGAGTCAGCAAGCCATATTCATGGGTAACGAAGAAGCCATGAACATCAAACCTGAAGTTATCTTGCGGTCGGTTTATTTGAAGCAAAATGAGACCTATTCACGGCAGAACCACAACATCACCCTGAATCGCTTGATGTCGATGGGTAATTTCAAGTTTGTACAAATCAAGTTTTCCGATAGCGATACAACCTCAATCGGATTTTTGGACGTAACCATTCTCCTGACTCCCATGCCAAACCATACCTTTCGGGCAGCTATGGACTTGGTTTCAAAATCAAACAATTATACCGGTCCGCGTATGAATTTAAGTCTGTTAAACAGAAACACCTTCGGTGGATCGGAGTTGTTGAATCTCAATCTGGCAGGATCTTTTGAGGCACAGTTGAATGCAATCAGTGAACGCTTATTTTCTTATGCCATCAATCCCCAGATTGAGTTGACCTTTCCGCGATTCCTGTTGCCATTCGAGATGAAACCCTCGAAAAGTATTTATGTACCAAAAACACGCATCTCACTCTCGTACAACTACATGAAAAGAGTTAATTATTTC
>JAUSNQ010000036.1 GCA_030655595.1 Paludibacter sp. | reverse complement strand
ATACCAAACGAGCGTATTGCCCGAAGGAGCGAAAATATTCGGTCTGACAGCAGGTTTACCTGTGAATCTGGAAGGATTGGTTGGCTACAACGGGAAAGTCTTTGGACTGGAATCATTCGGATTTTCGGCGCCTTACAAGGTGTTGGACGAGAAACTTGGTTTCACGGGTCAAAACGTATACAATCAGGTTAAATCCATGCTATCATAAATCATCACACCGCAGGGTGAGCAAAAGGTAAAATAAACCGAATGCTCACCCTGCATTATTTTTACACATGAGAAAATCAATCATTTTTGCAATTTTACTGACCGTAACAACCGGTCTGTTGGCTGAAACGCCAAAACCTATTTTAGATATCTACGGATTTGTCCGCAACGATTTTTACTACAATTCCAGACAAAGCGAAGAAGGAATCGATGGCGTTTTCCATTTTTACCCAAAACCGGCCAGAATAGACAATATTACTGGAGTTGACCTCAATGCCGTTGCACAGGCAAATATGCTTAGCATTGCCACTCGTATCGGACTTAATATTACCGGACAGCCTATTCTGGGAGCTAAATCCTCCGGAAAAATTGAAGTTGACTTTGCAGGGTTTGGGGTCGCCTATTATGTCATCCGCATCCGGCATGCTTACATGCAACTCAAGTGGGAGAAATCAACATTACAAATCGGTCAAAACTGGCATCCCCTGTTTGGATCGGTCATACCCGTTACTGTATCCCTGAATGTCGGCATGCCATTTCAGCCATTCAGCAGGAGTCCGCAACTCCGTTTTTCGCACCAGCTGAACGATTATTTTACAGCAACAGGAGCTGCCGTATATCAAATGCAATACACCTCAGGCGGTCCGAAAGGTTTTTCGCCCAACTACCTGCGCAACGCTTTGGTACCCGAACTTTTCGGCGGACTAGAACACCGCAGCAAACACTGGATCAACGGCGCAGGCATCGATTTCAAAGTCATCAAACCCGACGACAAAAGTCTGTCATCGCTATCCGCCATTGCTTACACCCAATATACCCAATCCAAATTCATCGCCAAGGCAAGGGTCACTTTAGGACAAAACCTGAGCGATCAATTGCTGACCAATGGCTACGGCAAAACATTCGACAGCAGCACCGGCGAACATGGCTATACCAACCAGAACATCCTATCGACCTGGGTCAATTTTGTATATGGTCAAAAATGGCAAATCAGTGTCTTCGGCGGCTATGCGCAGAATCTCGGCAGCGGTATGCCGCTACATGCCGACGGAAGCGGTTTGTTTACCGTTTACAGCAGAGGATTTTACGCCGATACGCAGGAAATGATCGACAGAATGATGCGTGTCTCGTCCACACTTAGTTACAACTTGCCAAACTTTACTTTTGGTATCGAGTATAATCTGACGAATGTGACTTACGGTACTATTCGGATGGATGGGAGAACAGATGGGAATTATGGGGTTAATAATCATCGGGTGATTGGGATGGTGAGTTACTTCTTTTGAGGGCTCCAAAATCAACAAGCAAATTTCCAACGGCGCAGAGGTAGCATTTGGAATCAATTAATCGTCTGCATCAGACGAGCCTAATCGTCTATACCAGACGAGCCAAAGCATCTGCATCAGACGAGCATCATCGTCTACACCAGACGAACCAAAGCGTCTGCATCAGACTAGGCATATCGTCTACACCAGACGAGGCCACATTCTCAATGAATAAACATCAGATGATTGGGAGTGTGAGTTGTTTTTTTTGAGATTGTTCTTATCTTTGGGCTGCAAAATTCTTAACTTTTCCCTAAATGAATCATAAACCGACAAAATAATATGTTTGAACAGACTTTTAAGAATATAGATGATATCCTGCATAAGGATGCCGGGTGTGGAAGTGAATTGGATTATGTGGAGCAGACTTCGTGGATATTATTTCTTAAATATTTGGACGATTTAGAAAAAGACAAAGCTACAGCTGCCGAATTAACCGGGAAAGCGTACATTTCTATCATTGAACCCGCATATCAATGGAGTGTTTGGGCTGCCCCGAAGCTTCGACAAGCTCAGCTTCCTGATGGGTCAGTGAGCAAAGCCGAACTGGATCACCACAAAGCACTTACGGGCGATGATCTTGCCGATTTTGTGAACATTCAACTGTTCCCTTATCTCAAAAAATTCAAGACCTCTGCCGAAAGTGCCGATACACTGGAATACAAGATTGGTGAAATTTTCTCTGAACTAAAGAACCGTGTGCAAAGTGGTTACAACCTCCGTGAAGTGATAAACCGCATTGATGAGCTTCGTTTCCGTACGCATGCCGAAAAGCACGAAATGAGCCATTTATACGAAGATAAAATCAAAAATATGGGCAATGCCGGTCGCAACGGTGGCGAGTATTACACGCCACGCCCTTTGATTAAAACCATTGTAAAAGTCGTTGCTCCCGAAATTGGACAAAAGATTTATGATGGTGCAGTTGGTTCAGCGGGATTCTTGGTGGAAGCTTTTGAGTATCTGAAACACAGCAAGAAACTATCAACCACCGATGTAGTGACCCTTCAGAAAAACACTTTTTACGGTAAAGAGAAAAAATCATTGGCTTACATTATCGGCACAATGAACATGATTTTGCATGGTGTGGAAGCTCCAAACATTGTGCATACCAACACACTTGCCGAAAACCTTGCCGACATTCAAGAAAAAGACCGTTATGATGTGGTATTAGCCAATCCGCCATTTGGAGGAAAGGAACGAGCCGAAGTACAACAAAACTTCCCCATCAAAACAGGCGAAACCGCTTCGCTTTTCTTACAACATTTCATTAAAATTCTGAAAGCTGGTGGCAAAGCGGGTATCGTAATCAAAAATACCTTTTTGAGCAATACCGACAATGCTTCGGTAAGTTTGAGAAAGTTACTCTTAGAAAGTTGTAACTTACACACTGTGTTGGATTTACCTGCTGGAACTTTTACGGGTGCAGGAGTTAAGTAAGATAATGGATAATTTACAATGTATAATTGAGAATAATTGAGCTGATATGAATACTGAATTAAGCATTCCCACAATACATATTGAAAACAGAATTTATACCGTTCGAGGAGTGCAAGTAATGGTTGACTTTCATCTTGCCGAATTATATGACGTTGAAACAAAACGAATTAATGAACAAGTAAAACGCAATAGCAGAAGGTTTCCCGATAGTTTTATGTTTCAGCTTTCGGATGCGGAATGGGAACTTTTGAAGTCGCAAATTGCGACCACAGAAAAGCAGTTTATTTTGCAGTCGCAAATTGCGACCGCAAAACGAAGAACAAATCCCTATGTTTTTACAGAACAAGGTGTAGCAATGCTTTCAGCCGTATTAAATAGCGATACAGCCATTATGGCAAGCATCCAGATTATGAATGCTTTTGTTAAAATGAGGCAAGTGTTGCTCGAAAACTCCTTGATAAACCAC
Organism: Paludibacter sp.; assembly: GCA_030655595.1. The sequence goes on along the minus strand of JAUSNQ010000036.1, from coordinate 2,997 downwards.
CGCATAGATAAAATTGAACTGAAACAGCTTGAATCCGACCAAAAGATTAGAAGCCATTTACCAACAAAAGATATTGGATTTGGAAGAGTTGAAAAAAAGTGTATTACAGAAAGCGTTTAATGGGGCATTGTAAAAATGGGAGGATATAAGCTGAATTAAAAAAATGCGAAATGGCTAAAAAACACAAACTAAGAATTATGGTATCATCAACTGTTTATGGCAGCAAGTATACTTTAGACCAAATTTCGGCAATACTTCGCCAGCAGTTTGGTTATGATGTAATAATGTCAAATGACGGAAGCGTTTATGTGCCAGTAGAATGTATGGATAATCCCGAAAAGGCATGTTTGAAAGCTGTTGAAGATTGTGATTTATTTTTGGGGATAATTTTCCCAAGATATGGCTCTGGTATTACGCATAAAGAATTTTTAGAAGCAGTGAAATTGAATCGACCAAGATGGTTTGTTGCCGATGAGAAAATTGAATTTCTCAGAAAGTTATTTGAACCTTATATCTATGAGCAAAATGGCGAAAGAAATAATTTTGAAATAAAAAAGAATTCGGTTTTAGATAGCATCAAAGTAATTGATATGTACAATGATGTAAGTCATAACTGGGTACAACCGTTTACTAATATAGGTGAGTTGTTGTTTTTTATTGAGCAGCAATTCAAAGACAAAAAAAGGAGACAAAAGGAAATTGATATTTTAAAAAACAATATACAATGAAAGACGAACAACTCTTAAAATCTCTTATTAAAGAAGGAGAAAGCGAACAGCTTGAATTTAAAGAAGTAGTTCGCAAAGAAGAAATTGCAAAATCGCTTTGTGCATTCTTAAATGGAAATGGTGGTATTGTGCTTATAGGCATTCAGGATAATGGAAGAATAAAAGGAGTGCTTAATGCGGAGAAGTACGAAATGGAATTGAAACAATATCTTTTTCAATCTATTATCCCCGAAGCACCAATCACCATAACCACCGAGAAAATTGGAACAGATAAAGTGATTTTGGCAAAAGTTTGGAACGGCTCAAAACCACCTTATATTTTTGATGGAACTATCTATTTTAGAAGAGGAAGTTCGACTGTTAAAGCTTCGCCAAACGAAATTTCAACTCTAATAACTGAACGGCAAAAAACAGAATTGCATTGGGAACGTCAACCTGCATTGGGTGTTGACATTGATGATTTAGACGATTTAGAATTACGCAAAACAATAAAAGATTTAGTTCAATTTGGGAGAGGAAAGATTTTTTCGGAAAACGAAGTCGAAGAGTTTTTGACTTATTATGGCTTGTATCATAATGGTAATCTGACGAATGCTGCAGTGGTGCTTTTCGCAAAAGAGCCGACTCGTCACTTGCCTCAATGTCGTATCAGACTTACCGTCTTTAGAGGTTCAAAGACATCTGATAGTTATGCTTATGATAGAATTTTAGAGGGCAATCTTTTCAGAAATATTGAGGAAGTTCTTCAGTTTTTTGAAGTAAATATTGCGACAATAAGTAAATTTTCGGATAAAAAATGGTTGAGAGAAGACAAAAGCTATCCAAAACGGGCTTTGCGAGAAGGTTTAATGAATGCAATCATACATCGTGACTATTCAAGTGTTTCGGGCACAGTGAACATCGCATTTTATCCTGACCATTTAGAAATTATCAATTCTGGCGAATTATATGGTGGATACAGTCCTTCCGACCTCACAAAAAATCATTTATCAATACCACGTAATCCCGATATTGCGCACATTTGTTTCCTTAGACAAATGATTGAAAAAATTGGAAGAGGAACTGTGTTGATGATTGAAGACTGTGAGAATAAATCTTATCCAAAACCAAAATGGGAAAGTAAACTTGGTGCTACGACGCTTGTATTTCCAGATGTTACAGTAACAACTAAAACAGATGACGTCGCAAGTGATGCTGTAAATGACGCTGTAAATGACGCTGTAAGTAAAGAATTAACCTCAGCAGTCATAATTAGGTTGGTTGAAATAGTTAAGTATATAGCATTAAATCAAGGAACAAAAGTAAATGACCTTGTTGGTAATTTTAAAGTATCGGAACGAACGATAAAAGAAAACTTGAAAGTATTGACTGAAGCAAATTTAATCGTATATTCGGGAAGTAAAAAAGCTGGTTTTTATATTCTTACCAAAGACTTGCACGATAAACTGCACGAATAACCAGGCTTTAAACCGCATTATATTTTGCACGATAAACTGCACGATAAGTTGCACGATAAAAAGAGAACAATATGAACGAATCCGAAACAAGAGCAGAATTAATTGACCCGAAGTTAAAAGCTTGCGGTTGGGGTGTGGTGGAAGGTTCAAAAATCCTTCGTGAACGACAAGCCCAAATTACCGACGGAAAAATTAACGTTGGCGGTGTAAGAAGTAAACCGTTGAAAGCTGATTACATTTTGGTTTACAAAGGCATTAAACTGGCTGTTGTTGAGGCAAAAAGCAATGAATTGTCGGTGGGTGAAGGTGTGGCACAAGCCAAATTATATGCTGAAAAACTAAAACTCGAAACTACCTATTCCACCAACGGCAAAGAGATATACTGCATCTGTATGAAAACAGGCGCAGAAGGATTGTTTGATAATTTTCTAACACCTTTCAAAGTAAAACGAATCAAGACCACACTTGACGATTATATGTATACCAGCGATGACCAAATTATTGAGGGTGAAATTGAAGCAGGAAAGCTTTATATTGAACCCGATTTTAATCGAATCATTGAAATCAAAGAACGTGAAGCCAAACGGGTGAAAATCTTTATGGAAGAAGCCAATCAGCATGAAAAAGCTATTGTTTTTTGTGCCACGCAAGACCACGCTTCAGCAGTTCGGGATTTGATAAACCAATACAAAAAAAGCAAACACGTAAATTATTGCGTTCGTATTAACAATAGTTCGTTAATCTTTATGTTAATTCTCTGATTATGAGAAAAATAACATCGTTTTTATTTGTATAAGTCATTGGAAATCAGT
>JAUSNQ010000006.1 GCA_030655595.1 Paludibacter sp. | reverse complement strand
TTTTTTGTTTATCTTTGTCTCCCGAAATAATAAACAAACACAGATAAATTATGTTCCCAGTATCAGACCGTTTGGCAGCCCTTTCTCCATCAGAAACGCTCGCCATGTCCCAAAAAAGTAATGAGCTCAAAGCTCAGGGTGTCGATGTGATTAATCTCAGCGTGGGCGAACCGGATTTTTTCACCCCCGACCACATCAAAGCAGCAGCTAAAAAAGCTGTTGATGACAACTACTCCTTCTACTCACCGGTTCCAGGTTATCCCGCACTGCGCAATGCAATTTGTGCGAAGTTGAAATCGGAAAACGGTTTGGATTACAAACCGGATCAGATTGTGTGTTCAAACGGTGCCAAACAATCCGTTTGTAATGTTATTCTGGCTATCATCAGCAAAGGTGATGAAGTCATTATTCCTGCTCCTTATTGGGTAAGTTATCCCGAAATGGTTACGTTGGCCGACGGAACTTCTGTATTTGTATCTGCAGATATTGAACAAGATTTCAAAATTACGCCGGAACAATTAGAAGCTGCCATCACACCCAAGACAAAAGCAATCATCTTGTGTTCTCCTTCCAATCCTACCGGAAGTGTTTACACGAAAGACGAATTAAAAGGTTTGGCAGATGTTTTGGCTAAATATCCAAACATCTACATCCTTTCCGACGAAATCTACGAGCACATCAATTATTTAGGTGCGCACGAAAGTATCGCTCAATTTGAAAATGTACGTGAGCGTGTCATCATCATCAATGGAGTTTCTAAAGGGTATGCCATGACTGGATGGCGTATTGGATGGATTGCATCACCTAAATGGATTGCATCGGCCTGCAACACACTACAAGGACAATATACGTCCGGACCTTGCTCAGTAGCACAGAAAGCGGCTGAAGCGGCTTATACCGGCGATCAATCCTGCGTAACAGAAATGCGTGTTGCTTTTGAGCGTCGCAAAAATTTAGTTGTAGAACTTGCCCGTCAGATTCCCGGCTTCAAAGTAAGCGAACCTCAGGGTGCTTTCTATATCTTTCCGGATGCTGGTCATTATATCGGAAAATCTTATGAAGGTAAGAAAATTGAAAACTCCGGCGATTTGGCATTGTATCTATTGGAAGTAGGTCATGTTGCCTGTGTGGGTGGTGGCGCATTCGGTGCTCCGAACTGCATCCGCTTGTCGTACGCAACTTCTGATGAAAATCTGGTGAAAGCTTACGACAGAATCAAAGCAGCACTTGCTAAATTGAAATAGCCTTTTTGGTTTCGGTATTATATTAAACAAAACACCCTGTTGATGAAAACCGACAGGGTGTTTTGTTGAATTGCATTAAGATGAAACTTATTCAGAATTATCATCTGCATCATCCTTATCCTTAAGTCTGATACCCAAGCGGATTTTATTTTCAATTTTAACCTGATCATCATTATAGAGGTATTTTTTCAAGCGTGAAATTGAATTGTACAAAGCAGCTTCTTTCAGTGCAGGCTCATTCACCTGCCACACAATCTTGATAATTTCTTCGCGCGACATAAAATTACCCATATTCCGGCAAAGCAAAGCCAACACAACTGAATCCAAATGATTCAAATGAATATCGCCCTTATCAAATTTGAGTGATTGTTCGTCGGGAAAGAATTTAAACCTTCCTATTCTGAATTGATTATCGACAACCAGGGATGCTGACATTTCGGCTTCAACCATCTTGTTAATTCGTAGCATTAATTCTACTAAACGATACGGTTTTCTAACATAATCACTGTTCTCAATTCCGAAACCAGTTTCATAATCTTCATTGCCATCGCGTGAGGTCGTAAAAATAATCGGCGTATTGCTGAAACGTCTTATTCTTTTAGCAATTTCAAAACCGTCAATACTTGCGTTTAACATCACATCCAGAGTCACCAAATCAGGCGCAAACTCCTGAAATTCAGCCACTGCCTCATCTCCGTCGCTTACATAACGCACTTCATATTTTTGCATTTCCAAAAATCCTACGAGTGCTGTTCCCAAATTTACGTCGTCTTCTACAACTAAAATCTTCTTCATGTTTGCTATTTTTTAGGTAATATGATTTTAAAATTTGATCCTTTGCCTAACTCACTGCTTACGCTAATATTCCCGCTATGCTTTTCTATAATGGTTTTCACGTAATTCAATCCGATGCCAAATCCATTTACTTTGGCATTGTTATCAACTCTGGAATATTTCTCGAAAATATTATCAATTTTATCTGCCGGAATGCCTATGCCGGTATCCTGGAAATTCAACTCAATTGTATTTGTATGCGTTTTCAGACTAATATCTATCGTCACTTCTGTTTTTGAATACTTAATCGAATTATCAATCAAATTGGCGAAACACTGCGTCAGCATCAATCCATCAGCCGTGATAATCACTTCTTTTTCATCGTATTCCGTGTTGATCTTGACTTTCTTTGATGGCGAACTGATAAAACGCCTTGTCAAATCATCCATTAATTTCACTAAATTAACCGGCAATTTGTTTAACATCAGCAATCCTTCTTCTACCTTGGCCAATCCAACAATCATACTGATCGTGCCGTTTAACTCTGTCAATGAGTTGATTGAGTTATTTAACATCATGTCTTTCATCCCTTCATTGTTGAAGAAATCGGGTTCTTTCAAACAGTCTAAGTTAACAATCAAACTTGCTACCGGACGCTTCAACTCGTGAGCGATGTTGCTTAGGAATTCATTTTTAAACTTTACTAACTTCTTCTGCTTGGCTAAAATTTTAATTAAAAATTGAAACGCAAACATCAAAATGATTGAAAATACGATGGAACCTAAAATCATCAAGCCCATCCGTTTTAAAATTTCTGAAAAGGGATTGACTAAAATTAATTTTAATGCTTGTTTGTTCTCAAGATCTATCAGATACAACTCTGAGGGAATAACCAGAAATGATTGCTTTGATAAATCTTTAGAATTTTCAAGCACCTCTTCGTTTTGGGGATTAATAATTTGCACATAATATTGCGAGTTTATATTTCTATTTTGAAGACTTTTTCCAATTATACTATCAAGATTATTGATGTTGATTGGAACTATTCTACTAATAAAAGCATGCATTACTAAATCAAATTTATTCAACAAACCCTCTTGCTCTTCTACTCCAATTGCTCCCATATCAAAATCTACGAAATCATCTGAATTATCTTCTGCAGAATTAACTCTTGTTGTATCTGGTTCGTTTAATTGCTTATAAAGAAAATTTCGTTGATTTAGGTCTGTTCTGAAAGCCTCCTTTAATATAGCCTCAGTCTCTCTTGTCAATGCAAATCGTACAGTTTGAAAATAATCAAAAACCAAATAACTTTGCGTTAAAAGGATTAAAACTATAGATACAATCGCTAAATATGTAATATTTTTGGTTGACATAATTTATAATACGTGAATTATGCAAACAAACAGCAAAATCATGGACAAAGATATAATATTTTTATCAAAATTCTAATAAACTGATTTAATTTAGACCTTTAGTTAAGAATTAGTTAAACTTTGAGCATTTTTCTTTATAAGAATTGTATTATCATTGCATTGTCAAACAAAACAATTGAAAAGTCAAACCAATTAAAATAAAAAAAATGAAAACAATTAACGAAAACAACTTCAGACAATTGAGCACTGAACAACTGAGTGAAACTAAAGGTGGATACTATGTATTTCTTACATTACCTGACGGAACAAGAGTTAGAATATGGGTATAGTCCTTGTCCTTTTTATTAATTCAATTAAAATCAAACAAAATGAAAACAATCAACGATAATAACTTCAGAACTTTAAGCACTGAACAACTGAGTGAAACTAAAGGCGGATATTATGTTATCCTGAGATTACCTGATGGAACAAAAGTGAAAATTTGGGTATAGTAAATTATTACAACCATACAATTTGGGTATACTTAAAAAATTACCTAAATTTAAAGCGGTTTAGCAAGCAATATTCAACTATTGCAAAGACTTCTTGTAAACATTTGAATAACAAGAGATTTTACGCTGGGCCGCTTTGAATATTGATAAAACTTTGAATGGCAAAATTTCCCTTTTACCACCAACACGATCAAATGGACTGTGGTCCTACCTGCCTGCGGATGATTGCTGCACATCATGGACGGCATTACTCACTCGAAGGACTACGAGAAAAATCCCACTTTT
>JAUSNQ010000024.1 GCA_030655595.1 Paludibacter sp. | reverse complement strand
AAATCAAATATTTATTTCTATCTTTGCACCCGCTTTTAAGCACAACATAATATTATAAATTTAAAAAGTTAGTAAACAGTATGTTAAATCATTATGAGACCGTTTTCATTCTAACTCCCGTTTTGTCTGATGCTCAGATGAAGGAAGCGGTAGAAAAATTCAAGTCCGTTTTAACTGATAACGGCGCGACAATCACCAATGAGGAAAATTGGGGATTGCGTAAATTGACGTATCCAATCCAAAAGAAATCGACAGGTTTTTATTCCTTGTTGCAGTTTGATGCAGAACCAACTGTAATTGCAGCATTGGAAACGATTTACCGTCGTGATGAGCGTGTATTACGATTCTTAACTTTCCGTTTAGATAAGTATGCTTATGAATACGCAGAGAAAAGAAAAGGTTTAAAATCTAAAGCAGTAAAGGAGAACTAAGACATGGCAGCAAATCAAGGAGATATCAGGTATTTAACGCCACCAACGGTGGATCTGAAAAGAAAAAAATATTGCCGTTTCAAAAAGAGCGGTATCAAATACATCGACTATAAAGATCCGGAGTTTTTGAAAAAGTTTCTCAATGAGCAGGGTAAAATTTTACCTCGTCGATTGACAGGTACTTCGTTGAAGTTCCAACGTCAGGTAGCTCAGGCAGTGAAGAGAGCCCGTCATTTGGCTTTGCTTCCTTATGTAACTGATATGTTGAAATAATCAAAAGCAGGAGGAAAATTTATGGAAATTATTTTGAAGGAAGATGTAATCAACTTGGGTTACAAAGGAGATATATTGAAAGTGAAAGACGGTTATGGTCGTAACTTTCTCATTCCGCAAAAGAAAGCCGTTTTGGCGACTGAATCAGCAAAGAAAATGTTGGCGGAAGATTTGAAACAACGTGCTCACAAACTGGAACGTATCAAAAACGAAGCACAGGAACTCGGAGATAAAGTGAAAGACATCACCTTGATGGTTGGTGCCAAAACAAGCTCAACGGGTAAGATATTTGGTGCTGTAGGTCCTATCCAGATTGCAGAAGCATTTGAAAAAGCCGGTTTTACGGTGGATCGCAAAGTAATTGTTTTGAAAGAACCAGTGAAAGAAATTGGTTCTTACAAAGTTACTCTGAAACTACACAAAGAGGTGACTGTTGAGGTTGCTTTCGACGTAGTTGCTGAATAATAGAGGATTAAACAAAATTTTATATTTCGGTCAATTCAAAATCGACGGAAAACCGATGCCCCAGATTCTTTTGGTGGGTATCGGTTTTTTTTCTTAAATTTGCGTGCTTATCAAAAAACGTTAAAAATATAATTATATGGCTGTAGTTAAACCGTTTAAAGGTGTTCGTCCCCCAAAAGATTTAGTTGAAAAAGTAGCTTCTCGTCCTTATGATGTTTTGAATTCGGAAGAAGCGCGTGCTGAAGCTGCAGGAAATCCGCTGTCGCTCTATCATATCATCAAACCGGAAATTGATTTTGAACCGGGAACTGATGAACATGAGGAAAAAGTCTATGAAAAAGCGGCAGAAAATTTTACGAAATTCAAAAAAGAAGGTTGGTTGGTGCAAGATCAAACAGAAAAGTATTATGTGTATGCGCAAACCATGAATGGTCGTACGCAATATGGTTTGGTTGTTTGTGCCCACGTCGATGATTATATGGAAGCTCGTATCAAAAAGCATGAGCTAACCCGCAAAGATAAAGAGGAAGACCGCATGAAACATGTACGCATCAATAATGCGAACATCGAACCTGTGTTTTTTGCTTATCCCCATCATCAGGAACTGGATGATATTGTGAGTCATGTCATCAAAAGTAAGCCGGAATATGATTTTGTCGCTCCCGGAGATGGTTTCGGACATCATTTTTGGATTATTGACGATGAAAAAGTAATCAAACGCATCACGGAACTTTTTGCAACGATTCCTTCCTTGTATATTGCCGACGGACATCACAGAAGTGCTGCTGCAGCCCTTGTGGGTAACGAAAAGCGCAAACAAAATCCTAATCATACCGGATTCGAAGAATATAATTATTTCATGGCAGTTTGTTTTCCGGATAATCAGTTGAGTATCATAGACTACAATCGTGTTGTTAAAGATTTGAATCATCTGACCGATGCAGAATTTTTGAATTTGCTTGCAAAGAATTTTGAAATCAGGAAGGTTGGCACATCCATTTACAAACCCAATAAATTGCATAATTTTTCGTTATACCTTTCAGGAATTTGGTACGACTTGACAGCCAAACCGGGAACTTACGACGACAATGATCCAATCGGGACTTTAGACGTAACAATATCTTCCAATTTGATTTTAGATGAGATATTGGGAATTAAAGATTTAAGGACTGATAAAAGAATTGATTTTGTTGGCGGAATCAGGGGATTGGAAGAACTAAAACGCAGGGTTGACAGCGGAGAAATGCGCATGGCATTGGCATTGTATCCCGTTTCAATGAAGCAATTGATTGATATTGCCGATACCGACAACATCATGCCTCCTAAGACAACCTGGTTTGAACCAAAATTGCGTTCCGGTCTGGTCATCCATGAGCTGATATAACATTGTAAGCATTGCATTGAATGAGATTTAGCAGTTTCTTTTTGCTATTATTAATAATCTCCCAACTTTTCTTGATAAGTTGTGGAACTAAATCTCGTTTGACTACTGCTGATAAAAAATTTGAAGCTGGCGAATATGCTTCTGCGGCGAGTATTTATGCGAATGTGTATACCAAAATTCCATTCAAAGAAAGTGAACTCAAAGCCAGGGTTGCTTATAACCAAGCTGAATGTCTGCGCAAATTAAACCATACGCGGTCTGAAATGATGTATTCACGAGCTATCCGCACAAAATATCCGGATAGTCTTGTGTATCTGAGATATGCGCAATCTTTGCATCGAAATGCCAAATATTCTGAAGCTGCAAAAAACTACAATATTTATTTGCAACACGATAGTGCAAGCGTTTTGGCAAATAATGGTTTGAAAGCAATAACAGAACTAATTCCTGCCTGGAGAAAAGAACCTACAGGGTATGTTGCAAGAAGAGAAAACACCTTGTATGCCAGGAATACTAACACTTATAGTCCTGCATTTCAGGGAAATGATGTAGATCAATTGTTTTTTACATCTACCAGAACACCTCAGAAAAAGGGAGTAGCCAATAATTTTGTCACCAATCTACCCAACAGCAATATTTTCTTCATTAAAAAAGATGCTGCCGGTAAGTGGAGTAAACCTGAAACTGTTTTTTCAGAAGAAATAAGTGCAAATGCTGAATTGGGATCCTGCACGTTTTCGCACGATGGCAGAACGATGTATTTTACCAAAGCTGCTCAAAAGGATGACAGCGATGCATCTGTTGAAATCATGTATTCGGCAAGGGCGGGTGGGGAATGGACTCCACCTCAGTCAGTTGCTTTTTTTAAAGATAGTACAATTACTGTAGCGCAACCAGCCATTGCACCGGATGGACAAACGATTTACTTTGTTTCAGATGCACCTAACGGACAAGGAGGTAAAGATATATGGAAAGGTACTTTATCGGGTTCTGAATGTAAGTTTATTGAGAATCTCGGACCACAAATCAACACACCCGGTGATGAAATGTTTCCGGTAATCAGAGCGGATGGGACTTTGTATTTTGCATCCGATGGACATCCCGGGATGGGAGGATTGGATATTTTCAAAGCAATCCGGGTTGATGAAGAAAATTGGTCAGTTTCCAACATGGGAATCCCCATGAATTCAAATTATGATGATTTCGGGATTGCTTTTGAAGGAAACAAGGAAAAAGGATTTTTCTCCTCTAACAGAGGACAGATCAGGGGTTTTGATGCAATCTGGAATTTTGAATTGCCTGAACTGGAATTTGTGGTACAAGGCCGGGTACTCGATGATAAATTGAATCCTTTACCGGATGCGATGGTTAGATTGATTAGCAATACGGGACAGAATACCCGTGTCATGACTAAGAAAGATGGTACATACCGCATCAAGATTGACAAAGATATGGAATGCGTGATGCTCGGTACTGCCCGTGGTTTTCTGAATAAGCAAGCAAGTGTTTCTTCCAGGGGTGTGAAAGAAAGTAAGGTGTTTACTGTTGATTTTGTTTTGCCGGCGGTTTTCAGACCGGTACAGATTCAAAATATCTTTTTTGAGTTTGCAAAGTGGGAGCTCATACCAGCATCCGAACAGGGATTGCAGGAATTGCTGAGTATGTTGACAGATAATCCGAACATCATCATCGAAATCAGTGCTCATACCGATTATGTTGGTAATAACGAGGATAACCTGATTTTGTCAGAGAAAAGAGCTCAATCGGTTGTAGATTACCTGATTGCAGCGGGTATTTCTGAAGACAGGCTTGTTTCGGTTGGTCATGGTGAAGAGAAACCGTATGTGGCAGATGAGTCGCTGACAGCCGAATATCCGTTTCTGGCACTTGATGCTGTGTTGACGGAGGATTTTATTAAAACCCTCAAACCAGAAGAACAGTTAATCGCAAATCAAATCAACAGGCGGACTGAGTTCAAGGTACTTAGAATGAATTTTAAATGATGTAATCAAGCATTCCATCTGACCATTAAATATATACAACTGATGAAACAATATTTAGATTTATTAAATCGCGTTTTGAATGAGGGTGTTAAAAAAGAAGATCGTACCGGAACAGGAACCTTATCTGTTTTTGGGCATCAAATGCGTTTTGATCTTTCAGCAGGGTTTCCATGTCTGACAACGAAAAAACTCCACCTCAAATCAATCATTCATGAATTGCTGTGGTTCTTGAATGGCGATACCAATGTGAAGTACCTACAAGATCATGGTGTAAAAATATGGAATGAGTGGGCGGATGAAAAAGGAGATTTAGGTC
>JAUSNQ010000009.1 GCA_030655595.1 Paludibacter sp. | reverse complement strand
GGTATTGATGAATATCAACGGAAAGCCCGTTTTGAAATCAGAGTTTGAATATATTTACAACAAGAACAACTCCAACAATGCTTTGGATAAGAAATCTTTAGAGGAGTATGTCGACCTTTTTGTTAACTTCAAATTAAAAGTGGAAGAAGCAAAATTTCAGGGTATTGATACAACGAAATCTTTCATCAACGAGTTGGGTGGATATCGGGATCAACTTACGAAACCTTATTTGACTGATTCGAAGGCTGAAGAAGACGTCCTCTTGGAAGCATATAATCGTTTGAAAGAGGATATCGAGGTAAGTCATATTCTTGTGCGCATCCAACCAAATGCGACACCCGAAGATACTTTGAAAGCCTGGACTAAAATTCAGGAAGTAATCAAACGTCTTGAGAAAGAAGATTTTTCGGATGTGGCCAAAGAAACTTCTGAAGATCAATCGGTAAGTGATAATGGTGGCTATATCGGCTGGATTACGGGTTTCCGTACTGTGTATCCTTTTGAGACCATGGCTTTTAATACCCCTGTCGGAACTATTTCAAAACCTGTCCGTACTTCTTTTGGTTATCATGTTATGAAAATTCATAACCGAAGATTCTCTCCAGGAGAAATCTTAGTTTCTCATATTATGAGGTTTACTTCGCAGGGGGATGATGCCGGAAACGAAGCAGCCAAAATAAAAATCGATTCGCTTTATCAATTGGTAAAGTCAGGAAGTGATTTTGGTCAAATTGCATCGGTTCATTCGGAAGACAGAGGGTCTGCTGCTAAAAACGGCGAACTTCCTTGGTTTGGTACTGGCAGAATGGTAGCAGAATTTGAGCAAGTTGCTTTTGCATTGAAAAATCCGGGTGATATCAGTGAACCGGTTCAATCGGCGTACGGTTGGCACATCATCAAGTTGCTCGACACAAAACCGCTTCCAAGTTTTGAAAGCAAAAAAGCGGATATTGAACGTCAGGTGAAAAGGGATGAAAGAGCGGATAAAGGTCAAAAATCGTTCGTTGAAAAATTGAAGGTTGAATACAAATTGAAAACCTTGAAAGGTACGCATACCGCTGATTTTTATGCTTTGCTGGAAAATAAAACGTTGGCAGATTCAAGTTTTCAGGCTGAGGCAGCAAAACTGAATAAACCCATGTTTTCGTATGCCAAAAAGAAAACATTGAAACAGTCGGACTTCTTTGCCTATTTGAAAAATAATCCTGTTTCGGATAAAACATCAGCCAAAGAAATCATCGACGAAAAATTGACATCATTTATTGAGAAGGAATTATTGACCTATGAAAATTCGCAGTTGGAAAATAAATATGAAGATTTCCGCTTGTTGATGCAAGAATATCACGATGGCATTCTTTTATTTGAAGTAAGTAACAATGAGGTATGGGAAAAAGCATCGAAAGATACTGCCGGCCTGGCTGCTTTCTTCAAAAGAAATAAAGAGAAGTACTCGTGGGATAAACCACATTTTAAAGGTCGGATTATCCAGACTAAAAATCAAGAAACATATAAGGCTGCTCAAAATATTATCAACACACAACCAAATGACTCAATTGATAAATATTTAAGACAACTCAACGATAGCGTTGTCAATATTAAGGTTGATAAAGGGTTGTATGTACAGGGAGATAATAAATTTGTCGACAAGTATATTTTTAAAGTGGCTGATGAGCTGGAAGTGGATGCAAAGTATCCGCATGTATTTGTTCCCGGAGTCATGTTAAACTACACGCCTGAAGCATATACGGATGTTCGTGGATTGGTGACCGCTGATTATCAGGAATATCTTGAGAAGGAATGGATTAAAGTGCTTCGGGATAAATTCCCGGTTAAGATCAATGCAAAGGTGCTCAAATCGGTTCAAAAGAATTAAGTGTATTTACATTGTACCCTCATGCGCATGGTAAAGCAACTGTTGCTGATTCTGACATTCGGGTCTATGATTGCCTGTGTTGAAAACTCACCCGATCAGACCAGGGTTCCTTTGCTGGAAGTCGAGGGCAAGTTTTTATACTTAGATCAGGTTCAAAATATTATACCACCCAATATGAGTGGTGCTGATAGTGTTCAAATTGTTGACAGTTATATTCGTAAATGGATTACTGATGTGCTTCTGTATGAAAATGCCAAGCGCAATGTTACAGATAAAGCTGCCATAGAAAAGCTGCTGGAGGATTACAAAAAGTCGCTGACCATTCATCAGTACCAACAAAACCTCATTCAACAGCGCCTACCCGAGCAACCATCAGAAGAAGACATGAGGGCTTTTTATGATCAATTTAGTGCTCAGTTTGAATTGAAAGAGAATTTATTGAAAGGGATTTTGCTTGTTGTTCCGGTTGGTGCTCCCAATCTCACCAATGTGAGACGCTGGGTGCAATCAGCCGATTTAAAATCTTTGGAACAAATAGAAAAATATAGTTTACAGCACGGACTGAGTTACGATTATTTTTTGGACAGATGGGTTCCTTTAAATGAAATCCTAAGAAAAATGCCGATTCAACTTGAGAATCAAACGAATTTTTTAAACTCAAAAAGATATTATGAGGTTTCTGATAGCCTTAAACACTACATGATTAGCATTGAATCAACTAAAATGATTGGCGAAATTGAACCTTACGAAACAGCAAGAGATAAAATTTCCAATATCATTCTGAATAAATTAAAATCTGAGTTTATAACGAACTTTGAGGATGAGCTTTATCATGATGCCATTCAGAATGGAACAGTTACATTTCTCAAAAAATAATTCACAAGCCGAACTAACATCCCGTTTTTAAATTAACATTATGTACGCAAGATCAATATTCTTTATTACCATTTTTCTATTTTATTCGTTGATGAATGCGTCAGCTCAATCGAATATCATCGATGAAATTATTTGGATAGTCGGCGATGAATCCATCTTAAAATCGGAGGTTGAAGAACAAAGAATCAGGGCTCAATATGAAGGAGTTCCTATCACCGGTGATCCTTACTGTGTGATTCCTGAACAAATTGCCATTCAGAAATTGTACTTGCACCAAGCGCAACTCGACAGTATTGAAGTGAATGAAAGTACAGTCATGAATCAGGTGGAAATGCGCATGAGCTACTTTATATCTCAAATTGGTTCCAGAGAGAAATTAGAAGAGTATTTCGGTAAAAGCACGCTTGCTTTGCGTGAAGATATGCGTGAAATGGTCCGTGATCAAATGATTATACAGCAAATGCAACAAAAGTTGGTTGAGAATATTAAATCTACACCTGCTGATGTGAGACGTTTTTTTAATTCTATGGCTGTGGATAGCATTCCCACTGTTCCTGCTCAAGTTGAGTTGCAGATTATCAGTTTTCAACCACCAGTACCAATCGAAGAGTCGGAAGCTATCAAAGAAAGATTGAGAGAATTTGCAGAGCGCGTAAACAGTGGCTCTACAGAATTTTCAGTATTGGCCAGGTTATATTCTGAGGATACTGAAAGTGCTAAACGTGGCGGTGAATTGGGATTCATGGGAAAGGGACAGCTTGTTCCTGAATTTGCCAATGTGGCTTTCAATCTGAACGACCCCAAACGTGTATCACGGGTTGTTGAGTCTGAATTTGGATTTCACATTATTCAGTTGATAGAAAAACGAGGTGACAGAATCAATTGCCGTCACATCTTGATGAAACCGAAAGTTTCTTTAGCTGATAAACAAAAAGCAATTGAAAAATTGGATTCGATTACCGATTTGATTCGCAAAGAAAAAATGACTTTTGAGCAAGGTGTTATCTATTTTTCTCAGGATAAAAACACAGCTATGAATGCCGGTTTAATGCTCAATCAGCGTTCAGGAACATCAAAATTCGAATACCAGGATTTGCCTCAGGAAGTTGCAAAGGTTGTTTATGGAATGAATGTTTCGGAGATTTCAAAACCATTCAGCATGATTGATCCTACTTCAAACAAAGAGGTGGTTGCGGTTGTAAAAGTGAAGTCGAAAGTGGAAACCCACAAGGCTAATTTAATGGACGACTATCAATTGCTGAAAAACTTTTACGAAGAAACGAAAAAGGCTCAGTTCTTAAAGGCGTGGATTGCCAAAAAGCAAAAGGAAACCTACATCAGCATTGACCCAGCATGGCAAAATTGTGATTTTGAATATCCAGGATGGATAAAAGACTAAATGGCTTCAAATAATATATATCGGGGGGTGAAGTGTATCATGTTTGCCGGAATCCTGTGTCTGACTTCTTTTAACATGCAGGCACAAATTCAGCACAAGCAATTGCGATATGATATCCTCGAAGAGAGTCAAATGCCTAAGCAAGCCCCTGTTCAGGAAAAGAAAAAAGTACCAACCCGCCGGACTCCTGTTGTTAAACCTCTAGAAGCACTACCACCGGTTGCACCCATTCGTACTCCGTATGATCAAAAGAATGCAAAAATAATTTATCTTGAGAATGCTGATTTGGTTTCATTTGATCAGTTGGCAAAACCAGACGTGCAAACTTTAATTGGTAAGGTGAAATTCAGACACGATGATGCTACTTTAACATGTGATAGCGCTTATTTTTACCAGAACACCAATTCATTAGATGCTTTTAGTAATGTTACAATTGTGCAAGGAGATACGCTTTTTGTTTATGGGGATAAACTCTACTACGATGGTAACACCAAATTTGCCCGCTTACGCGGCAAAGCTCGGTTATTAAATAGCAACACTGTCCTTACAACCGATAGTCTTAATTACGACCGAACCACTCAACTTGCCTATTATTTCACAGGAGGAAAAATTGTAGATAAAGAAAATACGTTGACATCAGTATGGGGTCAGTATTCAACTGCAACGGAAGATGCACTTTTCAGAAGTGAGGTGAAGCTTGTAAATGAAAAGTTTGTGATGAATTCAGATACGCTGAAGTATAATTCCAAAACACATATTGCGAATCTAGTCGGTGATACGCATATTTTGTATGAAGACGAAACGGATATTTATACCAACAAAGGATGGTACAATACCAATTCGGAAAGATCAATGCTGCTGAATCGTTCTTTTATCGTTAATAAGGAAGGAAAATCAATAACAGGAGACACCATTTTTTACGATAAAACCATCAAATACGGTGAGATTTTCGGAAAAGCAATTCTGAATGATACAGTTCAAAAAACAACCTTGTACGGCAATTATGTTTACTACAATGAAGAAACTGAGTTGGGAATCGCCACAGATTCAGCACTGCTCGTCGATTGGTCGGACGAGAAAAATCTTTATATCCATGCTGATACCCTTCAAACGATCAAGGATTCAATTTATACTGAAGCAAAAGCCTGGCGCAATGTTCGATTTTACCGCGAAGATATTCAAGGTGTCTCCGATTCTCTGATTTTCTCTTCAAGAGATTCCATCATCCATTTATTCAATGAACCCGTGCTTTGGCAGGAAAAACAACAGTACTCAAGTAATATCATCCGTGTTCTGACAAAAAATCAAGAGGTTGATCAGGTTCAACTGCAACAATCAGCCATGAGTGTCGAGCTGGTCGATTCGCTGTTTTTCAATCAATTGTCGGGAAAAGATATTATTGCTTACGTGGATAGTGGTGAGCTTCGGCGGGTTGAAGTTAACGGAAATGCTGAAACAATTTATTTTGTCCGTGATGATGCGGATACAACCTTGGTAGGCGCAAATAGGACAGAAAGCAGTTTTGTGAAAATGCATTTCTTAAATAAAAAGATTGACAGGATTATTTTAACCCCAGCTTCCAGTGGGACGTTTTATCCGATAGAAATGGTTTCGGATGATGTCATCTATTTGACTGATTTTTTTTGGTTAGAAGCGCAACGACCTTTGAATAAAGACGAGGTTTTTTCGCGTTTCCCAAAGGGAGAAAGACCGAAATTCTTGATGCGTTCAAAAGAGCCGATAGTTACTCCTCAAATTGACAATGACTCCGGAGATATTTCAACTCCGCCAACTTTGGAGAGATAAACACTTCACATCATCACCTTTGAAATTGAAAATCTACTTTCTTTTTTGTTGATAATAAGGGTAGAAGGGATATTCTCTAATTTATATCCATCGTTTTCAATGAATGCATTCCAACATTGATAACTGATGAGCATAAAGCTATATTTTGAGAAACCGTTGGTTGCATGTTTCTGTGTTTTGATGATTTTTACGGCTTCAGGAAAATGATACATTAACTCTTTGAATTGGCTCTTGAAATTTTCATCGAGCGTTAGTAGTTTGTTTTCATCTAAAATTGAAATTTGAATACCAGAATCATTTTTCAACAACCGATGTGCATATCGGATTAGAAATGCATCTGTTTTTTCACTCAGCACGACCAAAACTGTCGAAATCAACGTGAAGTTGCGGTTTATAAATATACCAACGCTACATTGACTATATTCAACGAAATACTTTGTTTTGTCTTTAATCAATGTTCCGGGATAAAAGATTTCTTGTGATTTGGTTACTCTTTGAATAAGTTTTCCGATTAACCCTGAAGTTTTAAATAAAGGTTTGTGTTTGACAAATGCAATTCCCGATAGCGATATACCTGCTCCTACAAGTAAAAAATCATAATTGTCATAATTGGTAGTTTTAACGACACCCGCTTCAATATTGTCGGAAATTTTGTAATCATTCAATATCGGAATTTCAAGTTTATGTGCTTCTGAGTTGATGCCAACAAAACTTTCACGAGCAAACTCTTCGCTATGCAAAGGATTAGTGTCCGAGCCCGGAGTAATGTGTAATGCTGTTACCGACAAGGTGTTTTTTACGCCATCCAAAACACTCTTTGCCACATTAATCAGTGCTTTCCCGTTTTCAGGATTTCCCAATGCGATTAAAACCTTGAATATACCTCTGGCCTGATGTTTATGATATTCTTCTTCTAAATTTTTCTCAGGGAATATCTTTTGAATCAAACTTAGTAAAGGCGTGGTCATGAAAGTGGTCACCAATGCCATCAAAACCAACATGACAAAAATAGGTTTTGGAAGAATACCCATTTCATAACCGATATTCAGTACCACAATCTCCATCAATCCGCGGGTATTCATTAAGGTACCGATAGAAAGACTATCTCGCCAACTTTCACCCATCAATTTTGCGGATAGTGCGCCCCCGAAAAATTTACCTGCAATTGCAAAAAGAATCAAAACGGTTGTTATCCACCACAAATGTGGCGTGTTGAGCAATCCAATTTCAGTTCTTAATCCGGTATATACAAAGAACAAAGGCAACAATAGCGTTAAAGCAACATCTTCGATTTTATCGATGATTAACTTACGGAACTTGGGTAATTCCGGCATAATTACACCTGCTAAGAAAGCACCAAACAATGCATGGATTCCGATAAGCTGCGTTGCAAATGCCGATAAAGTGAGTATCAAAAAGATAAAAGCAATCACACTCTTATTAATTACTTCTTTGTTGCTGTAAATATTGCCTATCTTTTTGAGAAATGGTTTGATAACATATAGCATGAACAAGATGTAAGAGACAGCAAGTCCGATGGTAAACAGAGAACTTGCGATGCTGCCTGTTTTGGCAATGGCAATTACAGCCGCTAAAATACACCAAGCTGTTACGTCGTCAAAGGCTGCACAGGCAATCGATATTTGTCCTAAATGTGTTTTAGTTAGTCCCTTTTCCTGAACAATTCTTGCTAATACGGGAAAAGCTGTTATACTCATCGAAATTCCGATGAAAAGAGCAAAAGACAGAAAATCAGTTTGTCCGGAGGCAAATTCTTCATAAACAAAGTAGGCAAATAACATACCCAGAAAATAAGGAATGATGATGCTTGCATGGCTAATCACATAGGTTGTTCCCATCTTGCTGCGGAGCATTCCAATATTGAGTTCCATGCCGATTACAAACATAAATAGCACCAATCCAACCTGACTGAGAATATATAGATTTCCTAATGATTCAGGAGCAAAAAGGAAGTTATATGTTTCGGGATAAAATAAACCGAGAAGTGAAGGTCCTAACAAGATTCCCGCAAGTATTTCTCCAATAACAGTGGGCTGACCAATTTTGATAAAGAACCATCCGGCAATTCTGGATACAATAAGGATAGCTATGATTTGCATCAAAAGCATGGCCAAAGGCTCAGCCATATTGTAAGATAATGATAATTGAAACGATTCGAATGTGGAAGTTGGAACAGATGCTACGTGATTAAAATCGTTGGCATAAACGTCGAATTTTGCTGCGTCTTTAAAGAGTACGTAAGTCAGCACGACGAACAAACCTAACATCAGAAGATAAAACGTCCATGTTTTGATGTGTTTTTTTTGCATAGATTGAAATTTGATCGATTAAATCACCGGTTTACACAAAAGATATTTGATAGTTTTATTCAATCACCGATTTAATTTCTTCGAGTGTAACTAAATTATTGACTATCGCATAAATTGTAAGTCCCGCAGTACTGTGTATCTCTAATTTACGTGTAATGTTGCGACGATGTGAAATCACGGTATGAGCCGATAGAAACAGCTTCTGAGCAATTTCTTTGTTGGTTAGCCCTTTCACAACACTGGCTAATATTTCTTTTTCTCTGTCTGTTAAATTATCAACCTTTTCCGTTGCTTCAACACTCACCTTCTTATTGCTAAGGGTTTTTTCAAGCGTTTCAGTTATCGGAACAAAGAAATGATCTTCTACCCGATTGTGCTTATCCAGGTCTTTTTCACAAGCAGAAAGATCGAACAATACTTCATTCAGCAGATAATTAGGTTTCTGAGCCGGAAAGTACTTGATCAGGATGTTTTTCAAATCGGAAAGTTTCGAGTCGATGCTTTCGTGATTTTGCTCAAAAATAGCGATATTATACCGTGGATCTTTTTCCCCTGAAACCAATTTCAAGACATATGGGAAAACCGTATCGTTTTCATAATTCATGTGCTTTTCAACTTCATCCACATAGTCGTCGAAGAATTTCATGATCATTTTCCGATAGGGTTCTTCCCGCACGGTGCCTTCTATGGCCTCAATCAGTTTTTCTCGTATCAGTGGGAGTTTGAATTCCAAGAAGAAATGGTGCGCATTTTTTAAATAAAACACCACCGAATCAATTGAAATTTCCTGATGATTGATATGTTCTTCATTGTAGTCATCGGTGATAAAGTTTACGATCGCTAAAAAAGTGTTTTCATGTACCTGATTAGCCAGGCAGACTTCTTTCACGGTTTTATCACCAAAACCCAATGAAAACCCAAACCTGGTTATGGTCAGCAGCAAAGATGAATCTTCTTTGATTAGCTCATTCATTTTGCTTGAAGAAGAGAATTTTCGTTGCATCTTTTTATTTTTAATTCATTGCAAAGATATAAAAAATGGTGGTTAAATTATATCTCTATCTTTTCCTATCTTTGCAGGTGCAATCAGAAACAAAAAACAAACGCAGCATGATTGGAATTTTCGAAGAGTATTATTATTATCTGAAGTTTGAAAAGGGCTTATCGGACAATTCTTTTGCTGCCTATAAAAGGGACCTGAAAAAGTTATCTGACTATCTTGCTGACGCAAAAATCGATGTTGAACATGCGAGCCCGGAACACTTGCACGATTTTATCATTGAAATTAGTACAATGGGTATCCATCCACGTTCTCAGGCAAGGATCATTTCCGGTGTTAAATCCTTTTATCATTTTCTGATTTACAAAAACAAGCGGGACGATGATCCTACGGAATTGCTTGAGAGTCCGAAAATTGGATTGCGTTTGCCAGAGGTTCTGGCTGTTGATGAAATTGATAAAATGATTGCAGCAATTGATTTATCAAAACCCGAAGGTCAGCGGAATAAAACCATGCTGGAGGTCTTGTACGGTTCAGGTTTACGAGTTTCTGAATTAATCAACCTGCAAATCTCCAACCTATACCTCGATGAAGGATATATGTTGGTGGAAGGAAAGGGTAGCAAACAAAGATTGGTGCCACTTTCGCAGCTTTCAATTAATCAAATCTTACTTTGGAAGATTGATAGAAATGCCTTGGATATTAAAAAGGGACACGAAAACTTTGTTTTCCTGAACAGAAGGGGCAAGCAATTAACAAGAGCCATGATTTTTACCATTGTAAAGGATTTGGCTGAACTGGCAGGGATTCGCAAAAAAGTCAGTCCGCATACCTTTCGCCACTCTTTCGCCACACATTTGCTCGAAAATGGGGCAAATTTACGTGCAATTCAGCAATTGCTGGGGCATGAGTCGATTACAACAACTGAATTATATACGCATATTGATATCCATTTTCTTAAAAAAACGATTATGGATTGTCATCCCATGCTTAAAAAGAAATGAGAAAGTTAATTATCCTGTCTATTTTATTTGTTTTTACAGCATTGGGACTATATGTCTCTGCCCAGGAAACATTGGTGGTGGGTCATGTTCGCAGTCGAACCGATAAATCTCCCATAGCATCGGCCAACATTTATTTTAAAGATACAAATATTGGAGTTCAAAGCGATGAAGACGGGTTTTTTATCATCAAAAATACCGGACAAGAGTCAACCTTGATTTTCTCCTGCATTGGATACAAGACCAAAGAAGTGCAGGTGCAACCCGGACAAACACTCGGAGTTGAAGCCGAATTGCGAGATGACATTAACTTGTTGCAGGAGCTTTTTGTCATACCGGGAGCAAACCCTGCACTAGACCTGATGAAGCAGGTGAGGTCTGCAAAAGGTAAAAATGATGTATTTAATTATCCCCTGACCATATCATCTACAGAGCAAAACCTCGTTTTATTGAGCAAAAACACAAATAATGCTTTTTCCCGCAAATTATTTAATGAATTAGCTGACGGACTTATATCGTTGGAAGATTCTTCTCATTTTCTGCCGGTTTATTTCTCAGAAGAGCAGTATTACCAGCAAGGAAGTTCTCAGCGATACGAAAAAAGCAGAACGGTCAGGGCAAGTCCCGAAAATGCGCTTTTTATTTTGGAGAAATTAACCGGGGAACTTAAAACTAACTTGAATTTCTATGACAACAGCATCACCCTATTCGGTAAAAATTTCGTTTCTCCGCTGTCTTCAGCCGGAAATACTTTTTACAGGTTCTTTTTAATCGACAGCGTTGTTGTTGAAACAGGCAAGCAATTTTACCTGCGTTACAGATCCAAAAACAGTAAAAATCTTGCTTTTAACGGTGAATTATGGATAGATTCATCATCGCTTGCCATCACAAAAATTACAGCTGCATTGCCGAGTCAGGCCAATATTAATTATGTCAGGAATTTGAAAGTAAGCAAAACCTATCATCAAGTTGATAGTCAGTATTGGTATCCCGCAACAGATCGCATTTCGCTGAACATGACGTATCAGGTGTTGGCAGATAGCATGAATCTATCCCCTGAGATTTACATAGAA
>JAUSNQ010000193.1 GCA_030655595.1 Paludibacter sp. | reverse complement strand
GACCTGGATAGTTTAAACTATGCTTTTGGCTACGTGAATGGAAAAATTCTGAAAGAATACCACCTTCAAAATGATTCAACCGGCGAAGGCATGAAATCTTTGATGAAAGGAATCAAAGAAGGATTAAATGAAAAAGCAGTTAATGAGGAAATTAAACCTGTGGTTGACTTGGGAACAATGATCGGAAGTCAGTTAAGAACAAATACTGATTTTTATGGTGACTCTACTTTGAAGATGGACTATAGTATATTGAGACAAGGATTAATCAATGGTATCTCAACTGCTGAAACGGCCATGAATGCCGAAGAAGCCAGGGTGTATTTCAATGGAACCATGGAAGGTCTTCAAGCAAAGAAAGCAGAGGCTGCTCATGGTGGCAATAAAGCTGCAGGAGAAGCATTTCTTGCTGAAAACGCACTCAGGGAAGGTGTTGTTACAACTGAGTCAGGACTTCAATATGAAGTTGTGAAACCAGCTACAGGAGCTCTTCCGAAAGAAACTGATAAAGTGAAAGTGCATTACCATGGAACACTAGTTGACGGAACTGTATTTGATAGCTCTGTTGATCGTGGTGAGCCAGCTGAGTTTGGTGTGAATCAAGTTATCAAAGGTTGGGTTGAAGGATTACAGTTGATGCCTGTTGGGTCGAAATACAAATTTTATATCCCGCAGCAATTGGCTTACGGTGCACAAGGACAAGGTTCAATTACTCCTTATTCAACTTTGATTTTTGAAGTTGAATTGATTGCAATTGTTAAATAGACTGTTGGTTTCTCAATAAATAAACTTATATTTGCTCCACGAAAGTTATTTGCAGCTAAATAATCTATATGGAAAAAATTGATCAGTTAGACCGTAAAATTATGCGTATCATTAGTCAGAATGCACGCATGCCTTTCAAAGATGTAGCTGAAGAGTGTGGGGTATCCCGTGCTGCTATTCATCAAAGGGTACAAAGATTGATAGACATGAACGTTATTACGGGTTCGGGCTATACCGTGAATCCTAAAATGTTGGGCTATCAGATTTGTGTTTATATCGGTATCACCCTCGAAAGAGGTTCTATGTATAAAGAAGTTGTTCAGGCATTGGAAAAAATACCTGAAATTGTTGAATCTCAATATACATTAGGTCATTATACCATACTGATTAAATTGTACGCCAAGAATGATGAACATTTGATGGAGTTGTTGAATGGGAAAATTCAGGAAATTAATGGTGTTGCTGCAACTGAAACACTGACTTCATTGGATCAGCGCATTCGACGGACCATCCCGATTGAGTAGAATTTATTGAACGTAAGTCAAGATGAAATAGAGAACCTGAGTAACATATAAGCCATTATATGTTACTCGTGTTTTTATGAAAATCAAAGGAAATTATACATGGAAACAGTTGTAAGCGGTATCCGCCCTACAGGAAATTTACATCTCGGAAATTATTTCGGAGCGCTGAGGAATTTTGTTCAGATGCAAAACGAACATAATTGCTTTTTCTTTATTGCAGATTATCATTCCCTGACGACCCATCCAACTCCGCAAGATTTACACGGCAATGTAAAACAAGTTTTGGTTGAGTATCTTGCCGCAGGTCTGGATCCCGAAAAAGCGACTTTATATGTTCAGAGCGATGTTCCGGAAACGGCTGAGTTGTATCTGTTCCTGAACATGAATGCTTATATGGGAGAATTGGAAAGATGTACTTCCTTTAAAGATAAAATTCGGCAGCAACCGCAAAATGTAAATGCCGGACTGCTGACTTATCCTACCCTGATGGCCGCTGATATCATCATCCACAGAGCTACTAAAGTTCCTGTTGGAAAAGATCAGGAGCAACACTTAGAAAGGACCCGTCAGTTCTCCAACCGCTTCAATCGCATGTATAACGTGGAATACTTCC
>JAUSNQ010000182.1 GCA_030655595.1 Paludibacter sp. | reverse complement strand
TTACGGAGAGTGACACTAAATCTTTAATCGCAAGTGGAAAAATCAAACTACGCCCAAAAACATTTACAGACGAGGATATTGATTTTCTGTTAGAAGGTGACAACTTATTTGCCCGAAAATTTAACGACATTATAGACAACAAAATAATTGACAGTATGGAAAGTAGTTTTGACCTACCTCTAAACAAAGCAAAACAAATAATTATGCCAGCCGCTAACACGGGCTTTGCGTTAGTGGGCGGACAGTGCGAGTATAAACATTTGAGCAATTGTGCGGGTAGACAGTTGAGTGTTCCAAAAGCCCACCAACGCAAAGCCCGAGAACGTTCAGAACAATGCTATTAACAAGAGACCCAAAACATACAGGAGATCGATACTCGTGTCGCTGAATAAACGCATAATCCCGGGATTTGCAGCGCTGATTCTCTTTTTTTCAGCATTGCCGGCAGCATCACTCGATACCGTCGTCATTAAAAGTAAAGCCATGGGATCAAAACCAAAAGCGGTTGTGGTTGTGCCCGACTCTTATAATCAGGTAAAAGATTATTTCCCGGTTTTGTATCTGCTGCATGGCTGGAGCGGTACATTTCAAGACTGGCCGGACCATATTGATTTGCGCCCACTTTCCGATCGCTACCAGATGATAATTGTTTGTCCCGATGGCGGTTATGCCGGCTGGTACCTGGACAGTCCAATCCAAAAAGAATCTCAATACGAAACTTATCTCTCACAGGAAGTTCTCCGGTATATCGATAAACATTATCGCACGGTTGCAGACGCTGAAGGCCGGTTCATCTGCGGTCTGAGTATGGGCGGACATGGCGCTGTCCGCATGCTTGCAAAACATCCCGAATTATATGCCGCAGCCGGAAGTATGAGCGGTGTGCTGGCATTAACTGCCACCGGTAAAAAATACGGAATTGTACAGTTGATCGGCCCCTCTGAAGATTACCCCGAGCGCTGGGCAGAATATTCCTGTCTCAATCTCGTTGATACTCTTGCCGGATTAAATAAAGGACTTATTGTAGACTGCGGAATTGACGATTTTACTATTGATGTTAATCGTGAAATGCATAAACAATTGATGGAACTGGGAATCTTTCACGATTACTATGAGCGGCCCGGCGGTCACAGCTGGGACTACTGGGCCAACGCACTGGAATACCATATAATCTATTTTGTAAAATTCCGGAAAAACCAAAAATAAACTTCTAAATTTACCGAAGCAGTAAATCTGCCGTCATTTCTTTGGGAATTTCCAGACCGAGAAAATGTAATACCGTCGGCGCAATATCCGAAAGCTTGCCTCGTTCAAGCAGTTGTTTCCCCTGTGAATCCCGGGCAACATAGATCAATTCAACAGGGTTAACCGTATGGCTGGTTTTCACCATTCCGGTTTCATAATCGATCATCTGCTCCGAATTTCCATGGTCGGCAGTAATTAATATCTGCACATCGAGTTCCAGCAGACGATTCACGACTTTTCCGACATTTTCATCCACAATTTCGATCGCCTTGCGGGCTGCTTCAAAATTACCGGTATGACCAACCATATCACCATTAGCGTAATTTATAACGATAAATTGATAGGGATTATCTTCAAGCCGTTTCAGTACTTCATCGGTAACATTGTAGGCGTCCATCTCCGGATGGCTGGCAAAGGTTGCCGGATCAAAACGGCCGGGAACTTCCACTTGATCTTCATTGGGATAGGGCGTGGTGGATTTGCCGTTAAAAAAACTGGTGACGTGTCTGAATTTTTGAGTTTCTGCAATACGCAGCTGCTTCAGGCCGGCTTTTGAAATGACTTCACCTAACAGTTTATTCATACTCCCGCCGGCGCTCATTGACCCAAGCATAAAATCTTGAAATTCGTTATAATATTGAGTAAAACCGACATAAACAACATGCGGTTTTCGCTGCAATTTCCCGGGATAATTGGGGTCAGCAAACGCCATGGTCAGCTGGATTGCCCGATCCTGACGATAATTCGTATGCAATATCGAATCGCCGTCCTTTACTCCGTCATACGAACCAATAGCGTAGGGCAAAATATACTCATCAAACATATCGACGCCGTCGGGAGTTTTATCTTTCGCGTAAGACTCATTAACGGCATCTTCGGCGCTTTGGGCCTTGCGACCGTCCGCATTAACAATGCAATGATAGGCAATGTCCGTCAGTTTCCAGTTGCGTGACCGGTCCATCCCATAGTAGCGTCCCATCACGGTACCGATACTGCAGTTTCCGACTTTGTCCATAATGGTATTTAGTTTGGCGATATATTCCAGGGTGCTGCGGGGCGGCGTATCCCGGCCATCCAAAAACGGGTGAATCATAATCTCACCGTCAGGATTTTCGCTGCGCGCCCGGCTCATAATTTTAAACAGGTG
>JAUSNQ010000170.1 GCA_030655595.1 Paludibacter sp. | reverse complement strand
ATCAATTCCGTAGAGAAAGGAGAAAAGGCAATTAATGTTGAACTATCTAAAACTGAAACATACCGGGATGTTATGCCGACCAGAATTGGGGCTTCCATTTCCGGCTTTGTATCAATTATGCGGGGATGCGACAAGTTTTGTACGTATTGCGTAGTTCCTTATACCCGCGGAAGAGAACGCAGCAGGGATGTTGAGAGTATTCTGAATGAAATCAAAGACCTTCAATCGAAAAACTACAAAGAAGTCACTTTGCTCGGACAAACTGTCAATTCTTACAAGTATGTAAAAGACGACATCACAATTTTTTTCCCTGAATTGCTTGGCCTTGTTGCCGAGGCAGCTCCTGAAATGCGTATTCGATTTACCAGTCCGCATCCAAAAGATATGAATGACGAAACCATTGAAATGATTGCGAAATATCCCAACATCTGCAAATTCATTCATTTGCCGGTACAATCAGGCAGTAATAAAATACTCAAACTGATGAACCGAAATTATACGCGGGAATGGTATCTCGACAGGATTAGTGCCATCCGGAGAATCATACCGGAATGCGCAATCGGTACGGACTTATTTTGCGGTTTTTGTGATGAAACGGATGAAGACCATGCGGATACACTTGCTTTGATGAGAACAGTCAGGTTTGACCAGACATTCATGTTTAAATACTCGGAAAGACCAGGCACCTTAGCCGCTAAAAAAATGACCGATAATGTTCCTGAAGAATTAAAAATCAAACGTCTGAATGACATCATCGCTCTCCAGAACGAAATTTCAAACGAAAGCAATCAACATGACATCGGAAAAGTCTTTGAAGTCTTGGTGGAAGGGTTTTCAAAAAGGTCAAAAGAACAATTGTTCGGCAGAACGTCACAGAACAAAGTGGTTATCTTCCCAAGGGAAGGTCGAAGAATTGGTGAATTTATCCATGTAAAAATACTATCAGCTTCATCGGCTACGCTGATTGGGGAAGTTGTGGATATTAAATTATCTAACTGATAATCTGTTAGATCGCAAGGAACTAAACTGAATGATTATAAATAAAGAAAAAATTCCGCAATTGCTTGTTGGTTTAAAATCAAATGAGTAAATTTGCGTTCACTTAAAAAAAACAGATTCACACATATATTGTACTGTTAATCTGAAACATACAGCATTTAAACAAACATAAAAAATAAAATCTATGTGGCTAATTGATTCCTCTATTGGAAGAAAACTTATCATGAGTATCACGGGGGTCATGCTCGTGTTATTCCTGCTGTTTCACAGCATCATGAATTTTGTGGCAATCATCAATCCCTATGCGTATGATGCCATCAGTGCCTTTTTAGGTGCAAACTGGTACGCACTGGTAGCTACTGCAGGGTTGGCTGCCGGATTCGTCATCCATATGCTTTATGCCTTGTATTTGACTTTTCAAAACATGCGTGCACGAGGAAATGACCGATACGCTGTAGTCTCAAAACAAAAAGGGGTAAGCTGGGCATCACAAAATATGCTTGTCCTTGGCGTTGTCATTATTGGCTTTCTAATTCTGCACCTCTTCCAGTTTTGGAGCAAAATGCAATTGATTGAAATTATTCACAAACTCGGAGGTCATACCGACGAAGAAGCTTTCAAGTTAGCTGCGAAAGGAGCTCATTGGGTGAAACACTATTTCAGTCAACCGATTTATTCAGTTTTATATATTGTATGGCTTGTCGCTTTGTGGTATCACTTAACACACGGGGTTTGGAGTTCTCTGCAATCACTTGGATTAAATAATAAAAAATGGTTCCCGAGAATCAAATCGATTTCGAATGTAGTTGCAACAATCATTATTCTGTTGTTCCTCTCGATCCCAATTTGCGGACTACTTGAAGCAGGGCCACTATTTTCTCCGAATTCAACTTATAATCCATTTCTAAATATATAATATTATGGCTAAAAAACAAGAAACTTCTCAAACAGAAGCTCCTATCATAGATGCTAAAATACCTGCTGGTGCTTTGGCCGAGAAATGGACCAATTACAAAGCACACCAGAAATTAGTCAATCCATCCAACAAGCGTCGTTTGGACATCATCGTTGTCGGAACTGGACTGGCTGGTGCTTCTGCAGCCGCTTCACTGGCTGAATTGGGATTCAACGTACTGAATTTTTGCATCCAGGATTCACCTCGTCGCGCACACTCCATTGCTGCTCAGGGAGGTATCAACGCTGCAAAAAACTATCAAAACGATGGAGACTCTGTATATCGCTTATTTTACGACACCTTAAAGGGCGGTGACTATCGCGCTCGTGAAGCAAACGTTTACCGCATGGCTGAAGTTTCGAACAGCATCATCGACCAGTGTGTTGCACAAGGCGTACCTTTTGCACGCGAATACGGCGGCTTACTCGACAACCGTTCATTTGGCGGCGCACAGGTATCCCGCACGTTTTATGCACGCGGACAGACCGGTCAGCAATTACTCCTTGGAGCCTACTCGGCATTAAGTCGTCAGGTTGGAAAAGGTGCGGTAAAATTATATGCCAGACACGAAATGCTGGATGTTGTAGTCATCGACGGTCGTGCACGTGGCATCATTGCCCGTAACCTGGTAACGGGTAAAATAGAAAGATTTTCGGCACATGCGGTTGTAGTCGGCACAGGAGGTTATGGAAATGCTTTTTTCCTTTCAACCAATGCCATGACATCCAACGGATCTGCTGCCATTCAGATGTACAAAAAAGGTGCATTCTTTGCGAATCCTGCATATGCACAAATTCACCCGACCTGTATCCCTGTTCATGGAGAATTCCAGTCGAAACTGACTTTGATGTCAGAATCTTTGCGTAACGACGGTAGGATATGGGTTCCAACAAAGAAAGAAGATGCCGAAGCAATCCGTACCGGGAAACTAAAAGCCACTGATCTGAAAGAAGAAGATCGTGATTATTTCTTAGAAAGACGTTACCCCGCATTCGGAAACTTAGTACCCAGGGATGTTGCTTCACGCGCAGCCAAAGAAAGATGTGATGCCGGTTATGGCGTAGGGAATACTGGCTTGGCTGTTTATCTTGATTTTGAAGATTCCATCAAACGTCTTGGAGAGCATGTTGTGAAAGAACGTTATGGCAACTTGTTTCAAATGTATGAAAAGATCGTAGATGAGAATCCTTATAAAACTCCCATGATGATTTATCCGGCAATCCATTACACAATGGGAGGCATTTGGGTAGATTACGAACTACAAACAACCATCAAAGGACTATATTGCATTGGGGAAGCGAACTTCTCAGATCACGGTGCAAACAGATTAGGCGCTTCGGCTTTGATGCAAGGTTTAGCTGATGGATATTTTGTGTTGCCTTACACCATTCAGAATTATTTGGCAGATCAAATTCAGGCACCCCGTTTAAGTACAGACTCACCGGAATTTGTTGAAGCTGAACAAGCCATCAAAGATAAAGTCACCAGAATTCTGGCGATTCAGGGCAAACGTTCTGTTGACTCAATTCATCGCGAACTGGGTTTGACGATGTGGGATTTTGTAGGTATGGGCCGCAACAAGAAAGGACTTGAACATGCTTTGGAGAAAATTCAGGAAATTCGCAAGGAGTTTTGGAGCAATGTGTTTGTTCCCGGCAAAGCTGAAGATTTAAACGTAGAATTAGAAAAAGCATTGCGAGTAGCTGATTTCATTGAAATAGGAGAACTGATGGCACGCGACGCATTGGTTAGAGAAGAATCATGCGGAGGACATTTCCGCGAGGAATATCAAACCGAAGAAGGAGAAGCAATGAGAGACGATGAGAAATTTGCTTTTGTATCTTGTTGGAAATACAACGGAGAAGGCGAAGCGCCATCCTTATTCAAAGAAGAATTAGAGTATGAATTCGTAAAACGTCAACAACGGAATTACAAAGCTTAATCAAAATGAAAGATAAAAATATTAATATCACGCTGAAAATATGGCGTCAGGCTGGTCCGAAAGTAAAAGGGAAATTTGAGACCTATAAATTGGATAACATATCAATCGACAGTTCATTTTTGGAGATGCTGGATGTTTTGAATGAGAAACTGATACGTGACCGCAAAGAACCCATTGCATTTGATCACGATTGTCGTGAAGGCATCTGCGGCATGTGCGGTCTATATATCAATGGACACCCACACGGACTGGATGGAGAAACAACGACTTGCCAACTTCACATGCGTCGCTTCAAAGATGGTGAAACCATTACCGTGGAACCATGGCGTTCAACAGGATTTCCTGTCCTGAAAGATTTGATCGTTGATCGTGGCGCATTTGATAAAATCATTCAAGCCGGAGGTTATGTTTCTGTCAATACTGGTGGTATTCCGGATGCGAATGCCATCCCTATTCCAAGACCAGATGCTGAAGAAGCCATGGACGCTGCCTCTTGTATCGGCTGTGGTGCATGTGTTGCTGCCTGTAAAAACGGCTCTGCCATGTTGTTTGTCGCTGCCAAAGTCAGTCAGCTAGCCCTGTTACCACAAGGTCGCATTGAAGGTGCCGCCCGTGCCAAAGCCATGGTATCCAAAATGGATGAACTTGGATTTGGCAACTGCACCAATACCGCTGCTTGCGAGGCAGAATGTCCGAAAGCTATTTCGATTTCGCATATTGCGAGGTTAAATCGGGAGTTCTTAAGTGCGAAGTTTAAGGATTAAAAAATGCTCGTAATGTTGTGGACATTACGAGCATTTTTTTTAATATAATTCGTTTGTTTAAATCACCTACTGCAACTCATCCGAAGTATATGCTTTCGGCAATTTCCTCAAATTATACTGCGATGCCATAATCTCTCCATACGCACCAGCAGAGCGGAGCGCAATAATATCGCCGCGTTTGGTTTGGTTCATCATGTAGTCTTTGACAAACACGTCCGACGACTCGCAAATCGGACCTACTACATCGTATTTTTCTTCTTGAAAATCAGAAGATAAATTTTCGATTCGATGATAAGCCTGATACAAAGCCGGACGAATCAACTCGGTAAAACCTGCATCTAAAATCACGAATTTTTTGGAAGTGCCTTCTTTCACGTACAAGACTCTAGATATTAAACTACCACATTGAGCCACCACCGACCGACCTAATTCAAAATGCAAAGTTTGACCGGGACGCAATGTCAAATGATCTCGAAATATCTTGAAATAGGCTTCGTATTCAGGAATCGGAAAATGATTCGGGTGTTCATAATTAATACCTAAACCACCGCCTACATTGATGTTTTCGAGTTTGATGCCATTACCTTCAAATTGCTCCTGCAACTCATTGACTTTTACACACAAATCCTGAAAAGAACTCATATCGGTGATCTGTGATCCAATATGAAAATGAATACCGATCAATTTTACGTTTTGCAGATTTTTTACGATTTGCATCACCTTTTCCAAGTCTGAAAGATTGATTCCAAATTTATTTTCATTCAAACCCGTCGTAATATAATGATGCGTATTCGCACTTACATTCGGATTAATCCTTAAAGCTACCTTGGCAATTTTACCTTTTACACAGGCAAGCTCATCAATAACTTCAAGTTCCGGTATCGATTCAACATTAAAGCAAAAAATATCATGCTCTAAGCCGAGATTGATTTCCCAATCGGCTTTACCAACTCCTGCAAAAACAATTTTAGAAGGAGTAATACCTGCATCCAATGCTGCCTGCACTTCTCCACCACTTACGCAGTCGGCTCCTAGTCCGGCTTCCTTGATCGTTTTTAAAACAGCAGGATTGACATTGGCTTTAAATGCATAGTGCACCTCAAAAGGCTTTCCATGTATGTGGCAGTTAATTTCAGCCAAAGAAGCACGCAAAACGTCCAGATCGTAGTAATAAAAAGGAGTTGCTATGTTGCTGAATTTATCTACCGGGTAATTTGCTTTAATCATCTTGATATTATTTTTACCATATAAGTCATATAAGTAACATATAAGTTTTGAAAATAACAATTATTATAACAAAAAACTTATATGTTACTTATATGACTTATATGGTTTAAGAGTTAATTAAACAAAGAAGCACTCAATGCTTTCAGTGCAGCTTTTTTGTCTGCCGCATTCACCAGGAAAGAAACATTGTAGTTGCTTCCGCCATAAGAAATCATGCGAACGGGTATATCTTTCAGGGCGTTAACCGCTTTCGACTGAAATCCTACATTCTTAGATTGCAGGTCGCCGACAACGCAGATAATCACCATGTTCTCATCCACAGAAACAGTTCCTAATTTCTTCAAATTATCAACAATTTCTTTCAGATTCTTCGTATTGTCGATGGTTACAGAAACTCCAACTTCAGAAGTAGTAACCATATCAATCGGAGTTTGATAAGATTCGAAAATCTCGAATACTTTTCTCAAAAAACCATAAGCCAACAGCATTCTGCCTGATTTAATCTTGATTGCTGTAATGCCATCTTTTGCTGCTACAGCCTGAATAGCTCCTTTATTACTTTTCAATGATATCAAAGTGCCGGGAGCTGTAGGTGCCATGGTATTCAGCAACCGAACAGGAATATTATTCAGTTTAGCCGGTAAGATACAAGTAGGATGTAAAATTTTTGCACCAAAGTAAGCTAATTCAGCCGCTTCTTCAAAATTCAAATACGGTACCGGTTTAGTTCCTTCAACAAAACGCGGGTCGTTGTTATGCATACCATCGATATCAGTCCAAATTTGAATTTCCTGTGCTTTGACTGCGGCTCCCACTAGCGAAGCTGTATAATCACTGCCACCTCTTTGCAGGTTATCAATTTCGCCATAGAAGTTTCTGCAAATATAACCTTGTGTGATGTAGTAGGTTATCCCTGGATTTGATTCCAGTTGTTTTGCAATATTCTCAGCTATAAATGCTGTATCCGGCTCTGAATTTTTGTCAATTTTCATGTATTCCAAAGCTGGCAACAAGAATGAACTTTCTCCCTTTTCTTGTAGATAAATATGAAACATGCCTGTAGAAATCAGTTCTCCTTGTGCTAAAATAGCTTTTTCTTCAAAAATGGTAAAGACTGATTTTGAAAAGGTTCGAAGGTATTCGAAATATTCCTTAACGAGATTTCTAGCTTCTAATTTATATTGTATAACTGCATACAATTCTTCAATAACATCCTCATATTTCAGTTCCAAAGCATTGATGCGCTCCATGGCTCCGGAAGTATTGTTCTTGTAATAATAATCTGCAATTTCTACCAAACTGTTGGTGGTTCCCGACATGGCTGACAATACTACAATTTTTTGTTCTCCGTCGCAAATAAGTGTGGCAACATCTTTTATTCGTGCAGCAGAACCAACAGATGTCCCTCCGAATTTTAATACTTTCATCTATGTGTAATA
>JAUSNQ010000050.1 GCA_030655595.1 Paludibacter sp. | reverse complement strand
ATGTTATTATAAAAAGAACTCCCGTTGCCTCTTCCACTATAGCCTCAGTTGGTTATGATGCTGAAAAACAAATACTGGAAATTGAATTTCAGCATGGTGCTATTTATCAGTATCTTGATGTGCCTAATGAAGTGTATAACGGATTAATGAATGCCGGTTCAATAGCAAGTTATTTTATGAATGAAATAAAAACTAAATTTAAATACCAACAGAAATAAAACTTGCGGATAGTATTTGGAAGAAGTTATCGGCAAGGAGGTTAAATTAGGAGTAATAAAATTTTAAATATGATTACACACGACCCAATAAGACATTTCCCCACGAGCCCAACGTCAAGCCAAAAGGCTATCAAAGGAGCTAGCGCCTCTCCAGCGCGAGTAATCGACTTTCAGGACGGTTTTAGGATTGCCCATGCTCAAAAAAAACAAATTCAATTTGTGCTTTGTTGTTGATAGCTTAGTGCAGGTTGACAATGACTTGGAGATAAGTGAAAAACAAAATATATGAGTGAACACCAGTTGCAATTGCTTCAAGATTATTTTCAGAAAAAAACGTATATTTGCAGACTTTAGTCGATTGGATATAATAAAATTTCAAATAAACAATGAACATCTTTGAAGATACCGGTAAATATACTTTACTGATGAAACGAGTACTGGTTCAGCCCGACCGCTGGAAAATGTTTTTCCGCCAGTTTCCGAAAGAACTTGAAAAATTGGGACTGCAATCCTTGCCCATCGTAATCATCATCTCCTTATTTATTGGGGCGATCATGACGATTCAAACCAAGTTGAACACCGAGAACCCGATGTTGCCGACTTACAGCACGGGACTGGTAACGCGGGATACCTTGCTTCTTGAGTTTTCATCTACGATACTTTGTCTGATTTTAGCCGGAAAAATTGGCTCTAATATCGCATCGGAAATTGGAACGATGCGGATTACCGAACAGATTGATGCCCTTGAGATTATGGGCGTAAACTCAGCAAATTACCTGATTCTCCCCAAAATTACCGCTTTTGTAATCATGATGCCTTTTCTGGTTATCTTCAGCATGGGGATCGGTTTGCTCGGGGGCTATTTTGTGGGTGTCTTCACCGACATCATCACAACGGCGGATTATCTGCTGGGGATTCAGTATGCCTTTATTCCTTATTATGTAACCTACTCACTCGTCAAATCACTGGTTTTTGCATTTGTTATTTCTTCAGTTGCTGCCTACTATGGCTATTATGCTTATGGCGGTGCGCTTGATGTAGGTAAAGCAAGTACGAATGCCGTGGTAAATGGCAGTATTTTGATTTTGTTTTTCAATCTGTTGATAACGAATGTAATGTTGAATTAATGAAATGAGATTTATAATAGATGTGTGGGCGTGTAATGGTGTAAAACGTGTAATTGTGTAAAACGTGTAGATGTGTAAATGGTGAAATCCTACACCCCTACACCCCCCCACACAATTACACGTTTTACACAATTACACGCCTACACCCCCTACACCCCACCATAACTGCACAAAAAATGATAACAGTAACAAACGTTGATAAAACATTCGGAGATAACCACGTACTGAAAAATATTTCGGCGGTGTTTGAAGCCGGTAAAACGAATATGATTATTGGAGCCAGTGGTTCCGGCAAAACCGTTCTGATGAAAAGCATCATTGGATTACACCGCATCGATAGCGGTAGAATCGAGTATGATGGCCGTAATCTGCCGGAAATGAGAATGAGCGATATTCGCAAGTTGCGTCGTGAGGTTGGTATGTTGTTTCAGGGTTCGGCTTTGTTCGACTCATTGAGTGTGCTGGAGAATGTGATGTATCCATTGGAAATGTTTTCGAGAAGTGTCAAAGAAGCAATAATCGAAAGGGCAATTACTTGTTTGCGCAGGGTCGATTTGCCGGAAAATTCATATCATTTAGCACCTTCCGAAATTAGTGGCGGGATGCAAAAGCGGGTAGCCATTGCACGGGCGATTGCTTTGCAGCCTAAATACCTGTTTTGCGATGAGCCAAATTCCGGCTTAGATCCGAAGACATCCTTGATTATTGACCAGTTAATTTGTGAGATTACCCATGAGTTCAATATGACGACCATCATTAATTCTCATGATATGAATTCTGTCATGGAAATCGGCGAACACATCATTTTTATTCATCAGGGTGAAAAAGCCTGGGAAGGAAATAAAGAGGAAATATTTCATGTGGAAAACGAGGAGTTGAATAATTTTGTGTTTGCTTCGAATTTGTATCAGATGGTGAAGAAGGCGAATCAATGATTGATTTGGTGTAGATGTGTAGGGGTGTAATTGTGTAGAGTGTAGGGGTGTAGTCGTTTAGATGTGTAATAATTATTAATATTAATGAATGAAGATAATTTCTTATAATGTAAATGGGATACGTGCGGCATTGACCAAGGATTTTGCGGGATGGTTGAAGTACGAGAATCCCGATATCCTTTGTTTGCAGGAAACAAAAGCACAGGCTGAACAGGTGGATACGATGATTTTTGCGGAGATGGGGTACACAACTTACCTGCATTCTGCTGAAAAAAAGGGTTATAGCGGTGTTGCTATTCTGACAAAATCTGCTCCCGATAATGTGGTGGTTGGAATGAACCATCCGCGTTATGATGCTGAAGGCAGGGTGATACGTGCTGATTTTGGAGATTTGTCGGTCATCAGCGTTTACATTCCTTCTGGCTCATCGGGTGATGAACGGCAGGCTTATAAGATGGATTTCTTGGAAGCCTTTCTGCCTTTTATATCAGAATTGAGAAAAGCCCGCCCCAATCTTGTTGTTTGTGGTGATTATAACATTTGTCATAAGCCAATTGATATCAATCATCCCGAGCGACAAATCGGTGTTTCGGGATTTTTGCCGGAAGAGCGTGAGTGGTTAGACCGCTTTGAAGCAACAGGCATGGTCGATACTTTCAGGGTGTTTGACCCAAGTCCGGAAAAGTACAGTTGGTGGAGTTACCGTGGTGGAGCCCGTTTTAGAAATGCCGGCTGGAGAATTGATTATCATTGGGTCAGTGAAACCTTACGTAAAAGGCTCATAGGTGCTGATATTCTGGCAGATGTGGTACATTCCGACCATTGTCCGGTTACTGTTGA
>JAUSNQ010000155.1 GCA_030655595.1 Paludibacter sp. | reverse complement strand
TTTTAAATTAGTTAAAATAGACAGGCTATTTCTCACGAAGTAGCCTGTCTGAAACAATAAAACTAAAAAACACACGATTAAATCTAAGAACTTCACCGTGTTTGGGTTAACTCAAATCTTCATTTGAGAAAATTCTTTTTGATTGTGTGTGTTGGGGAAATCAATCCCCAGCACACGAAATATAAACTTACATCAGTTATAGGCAGTTTCTCCATGTTCATAAATGTCCAGACCTTCTTCTTCAACCCTTCTGGATACACGAAGTATTTTCATTTTCTTCAGGATGTAGAATAGGATCAGTCCGGTTCCGAACGCCCAGATAAAGAATGCCACTACACCAATTGCTTGAATTCCAAGTTGATTCCATCCGCCTCCGTAGAACAAGCCGTTGGTCGTTGAGAACAAACCAACCATGAGTGTTCCAAAAGCGCCGGATACACCGTGCACCGAAATGGCACCCACAGGATCGTCCACTTTGAGCACTTTGTCGAAAAATTCAACAGCGAATGGCAATATCACTCCTGCCATACCTCCAATGAGGACAGCGCCTACCGGGTCAACCACATTCGTGCCTGCCGTAATGGCAACCAAACCTGCAAGGGCACCGTTTAAGGAGAATGACAACTCAGGTCTTTTGAAACGGAACCAGGAGACCATCATGGCTGCAACTGCACCGGCTGCTGCGGCTAAGTTGGTTGTTACAGCGATATGACCGATGGCCACTGCGTTTTCAGTTCCTGAAGCTGCAAGCTGAGATCCGGGATTGAATCCGAACCATCCGAACCAGAGGATAAATACTCCCAGAGCACCCAATAATAGGTTGTGTCCGGGGATTGCATTTGCTTTACCTTGTTTGTTGTATTTGCCGATACGTGGACCAATTGTGGCAGCACCTGCCAGTCCAACCCAAGCGCCCACCGAGTGAACGATTGAAGAACCCGCAAAATCGTGGAAGCCCAGTTCACTTAACCAGCCGCCTCCCCAGGTCCAGTGACCGGAAATCGGATAGATGAGCACAGAAATCACGATGGTAAAAATCAGATACGCTTTGAATTCAGTTCGCTCAGCCATAGCACCCGAAACGATGGTTGCTGCTGTAGCACAGAATACGGTCTGGAAAAATAAATCCGAATAATCTGCGTAGTTTTCTCCATAGCCGTCGCTCATGAAGAATAAGTCCGGGATACCGATGAATCCTGCGATTGAATCGCCATACATCAAGGTAAATCCGATTGTCCAGTATAGTAATGAACCTATTGAAAAGTCCATCAAGTTTTTCATTACGATGTTTGCCGTGTTCTTTGTACGGGTAAACCCTGCTTCCACAAGTGCAAACCCTGCTTGCATGAACATCACCAAGAATCCGGCAATCAACAACCACATGTTGTCTAAGCCTAATTGTAGGCCTGCTAAAGTTTCTTCCATTTGGATAAATATATATTGTTTGAAACTATGGTTAATTATTTCTCATTCTCGGCATTGTAAAGGGCAATATCGCCTCTTTCTCCGGTACGGATTCTGATGGCATCATCCACGTTGATGATGAAGATGCGTCCGTCGCCTATTTCGCCTGTCTGTGCAGCTTCCTGAATCGCTTTTACTGTTTTCTCCAGGTTTTTATCGCGAACAATGATGCTGATCAATGTCCTTTCGATATAACTTGTGTCGTAAACTACCCCGCGATAAATGCGGCCTTGTCGGGCTTTACCTACGCCGCGCACATCATAATATGAAAACCATTCAATGTCAATTAAGTCTAAAGCCTCTTTTACATCATCAAATTTGGTTTTCCGGATAATTGCTTCAATTTTTTTCATGTTTGTAATATTTATATGAATAAAATCCGAATTCTTTTTTAATTATCAGAGTGTTATGCTTGCAACCACGAAGAATTGTTTTGTGGTTGGGTTCAGGATTACACTTCCCGAAAGAGGTAATGTAAATGTTTCGGTAATCTGAATGTCTTTAGAAGTGCTCAGTCCTACATTGACCAATCCAAATGAACCGTCAGGTGTATGCCATCCGTTTCCGGCACCAGCAAAGATGCTGAATGATTTAAAAGCATAACCCAGTTCGAAATACATGTCGCCTCCAGCTGTTAATGCTACACCTGCTTCGTTAAGCATGTAGTTGGCTGCGATAGAGAAATCTTTAATACCATAGCCGAGGTTTAACTCAAACCCATGAGCACCGGTAGCTTTCGATAAATCGAAATAATCGGTGCCCGGGAAGTAGTAGTCGGTCACCCCCAGAGTCAAGCCAAAATCGAATGCGTAACTTGCAAATAAATCAGCTTCCATAAAACCGTCGAATCCTGCTGATCCCCATGCTCCCACAGAGAAATTTCCTGCTGAGAAAGTTATGCCCGGTTGAACAGACGCTCCGGAGAATTGAGTTCCGCGCCATACATAAGAGCTTACTACGTCCGCTCCAACTTCAAATTCCTGGGCATTCATGCCCGTCGTTGTTACCAATGCAATCATTGCGATTGCCCAAATTTTCATCTTTTTCATACCTTTTTAAATTTTTAAAAATTAAACCTAAAAAATTAAACCTAAAAACTAAACCTAAAAAAACTAATTTATATAAGGAGAAAACCTGGTGTAACAACTTGTGTGAAAAGTCAGTTAACTGAATTGCTACTCCAGGCGTTTCATCGCTTCGATGGTATTTTCGCGGCTTCCGAAGGCAGAAAATCTTACAAATCCTTCGCCGCTTGCCCCAAATCCCGCTCCCGGGGTGGTGACAATATTTTTTTCTTTCAATAAATAATCAAAGTATCCCCAGCTCGATTGTCCATCAGGTGCTTTTGTCCACACGTAGGGTGCATTTACCCCTCCGAATACCTGATATCCTGCCTTGATCAGTCCTTCGCGGATTATCCGTGCATTTTCGGTGTAGAAATCAACCAGTGCTCTGACCTGCTTTTTGCCGGCCTCGCTGTAAGTTGCTTCTGCCGCTCTTTGAACTACATAAGAAGTTCCGTTGAACTTGGTTGTGTGCCGGCGGTTCCAAAGTTTATTCAGGGAAACACTTTCACCCTTTGCGGCATAAGCCATCAGTTGTTTTGGGACTACCGTATAAGCACATCTCGTACCTGTAAATCCTGCAGTTTTGGAAAAGCTTCTGAATTCTATGGCCACTTCTTTGGCTCCTTCGATTTCGAAAATGCTGTGAGGAACGTTATCCTCGGTGATAAATGCTTCGTATGCCGCATCAAATAAGATGATGGCTTTATTTGCTTTCGCGTATTGTACCCAAACAGCCAGTTGGTCTCTCGTCAAAGTTGTACCGGTCGGATTGTTCGGATAGCAGAGATAAATCAAATCCACTTTTTCATTCGGCAAGTCCGGGACAAAATGATTGTGTTCGTTGCACGACAAATAAACCAAATTCGTCCATGCCCCCGAAGCTGTTGGTTCCCCGGCTCTACCTCCCATGGCGTTGGTGTCGACATACACCGGATAACTTGGGTCTGTGATTGCCACTTTATTATCGGCACTGAAAATATCTCCAATATTGCCGGTGTCACTCTTGGCCCCGTCGCTTACAAAAATTTCATCAGCTTCAATAGCAACACCTCTTGATACATAGTCGTTTGTTCTGATTGCTTCGCGCAGAAATGCATATCCCTGTTCCGGGCCGTACCCGCGAAATGTGGCGGCATTTCTCTGTTCTTCAGCAGCTTTAATCATCGCATCCACTGATGCATCGGGTAGTGGGAGCGTCACATCTCCGATTCCCATTCTGATAATATTTGCATTTGGATTAGATTCCTGGTGTGCAGCTACCCTTTTCGCAATTTCGGAAAAAAGATAAGTTGCGGGAATCTTGATGTAATTTTCGTTAATCAACGCCATTTTGAATATTAATAATGTGTTCTTATTGTAGTTTTATTGTTCAATTTCTCCTTCAAAAACAGTAACTGCATTTCCGGTAAGGTATACATGGTTGTCGGATGCTTTCCATTCAATGGTTAATGTTCCTCCCAACAACTCAATGTCTATTTTTCTGTCAGTTAGACCGTTTAAAACTCCTGCAACAGCCGAAGCACAAGCCCCGGTTCCACAAGCCATGGTCTCTCCGGATCCTCTCTCCCAAACCCGCATCTTCACTTTATCTTTTGAGACTACTTCAATGAATTCTGTATTGGTCCTGTTTGGAAAGATCGATGCATTTTCAATCCGGGGTCCGATTTCAGGCAAATCCAAATTTGCGATATCATCTAAAAAAATCACCGCATGTGGGTTTCCCATTGAAACAGTTGTGATGTTGTATTGCAGATCATCATGAAATCTAACCGACTCATTGATTACAAGTTCTTTATTGATTGTAGTGGGAATAGCTGCGGATTCTAAAATCGGTTCCCCCATATCAACTGTTACCGTATCTACTTTCCCGTCCCTGCCTAAAAATAACTTTAGTTTTTTTTCGCCGGCCAAAGTTTCTAATGTGAGTTCTGTTTTGTCGGTCATGCCATTGTCATAAACATATTTGCCGATACAACGCGATGCATTTCCGCACATTTCAGATTCCGACCCATCAGCATTGAACATCTTCATTTTAAAATCACTGCTTTGAGAAGGCAGTATCAAAACCAATCCATCAGAACCGATACCTTTGTGTCGGTCGCTCCAGCGAATTGCCTTTTCAGCTGGATTTTCAATTTGCTCTATAAAGCCGTTAATATATATATAATCGTTACCGGTTCCATGCATTTTGGTGAATTTCATCTTTTGTTTTTAGTTTATTGTTGTCATATTGTTTTTTAGCTGATGCAAAATTAGAGCTATTAAAAATAGCATACAAGGTTTTTTGTAATTGATTCAAAAGAAAATAATGGAGGTGATGATCTGTGATGTAATTACTTGTAATTGTATCAAATTATAATTATAATTAGATGTTTTGATAACAATATGGAATCGGGCAGATTTTGAAATGATGAAGAAAGGTGAATATCCTTTAATTATTACTGATAAAAATCAAGTAATAATTTGATAAAAAAATCAAAATAACACAGTAAAGCGGTAATACATTACATAATATCACAAATAATGTTTTAAAAGAATCAAAAAGATATATTGTTTTGCGGGCAGGAGTGAAATTGATTGAACAAGTAATTAACCGCCAAAACATGATGCGGGCATTAACTCAGGTCAGTCGGAACAAAGGTTCGGCAGGAGTTGACCATGTCAGTTCAGGCTAGCGGGGTAGTCTACTCGATTATAGCCTGTGGTTATTCAAATTTAAAGTTTATTAATTCATAATTCGCATTTCGCCCTCCATCTTCTGTTTGTTTTAAGATACGTTTTTCTATTAGGTCTTTAATATCTCGTAAAGCAGTATCAGTAGATGTTTTAGTAATTTTCGCCCATTTCGAAGTTTGCAGTTTCCCTTCAAATCCGTCAAAAAGTTTATTAAGCATTAAGCGTTGTCGTTCATTGATGGATGTCTGTTCATGCAATTTCCAAAACTCAGCCTTATATAATATTTTTTGTGTCGTGTTTTCGGTAGCAAGCATTGCGTTTTTCAAACATTGCAAAAACCATTCGAGCCATTCGGTAATGTCTCCTTTACTATATTGAACTTTTTGCAAGATTTCGTAATAGCGTTTGCGTTCTAT
Organism: Paludibacter sp.; assembly: GCA_030655595.1. The sequence continues at coordinate 19,547 of JAUSNQ010000155.1, read as the reverse complement.
TAAAATTTGGCTCGACATACTGTAAAAACGATCGCCACTACTTTCGGCACGAGCAAGCAACATATCCGTTATGGCACGACCAATTCGACCGTTTCCATCATCAAAGGGATGAATGATGATAAACCAAAAGTGTGCAATGGCAGCTTTTAGAACAGGATCAAGTATATTGTCATTATTGAACCAATTTAAAAACTTGTCCATTTCTACTTTTACAAATTCTTGTTTTACGGCTTCGTAATGTACATTTTCTTTACCCATTGCACCTGAAACCACTTGCATTTCTCCTGTACGATATCGGCCCACTTCTATTGCATACGGTCCACTATATCCTGTTGGAAAAAGTGCTGCGTGCCAACCAAACAATCTTTTTTCTGTTAATGGTAATTGATAACGTTGAGTGGCATCAAGCATCATTTCTACAACACCCTCGATATGCCGACTACTCGACACAAGTCCTGCGGAGTTGATGCCCAAACGTCTTGCAATAGAAGAACGTACTTGTTCGTAATTGAGTAACTCTCCTTCTATTTCAGATGATTTGACTACGTCTAAAGTTAAAGCAGTTAGCGTGGCTTCTTCTTTGGCAGAAAACCCGAGAGCGTTCATTTGCCCAATGATTTTACCTTGCATTAACCGAACTTCGCCAAATAGTGCATTGATGACTTTATCATCCCAAGTAAAGCTCGTCCAGTTTTTATATTCGTAAATGTATTTCACCATCGCTCCAAATCAATTATGCGACAAATATACAAATTAAATTCCGCAAATATGCGGCGTTTATTTTATTTTTTCACTGCAGCAAATTATACAGGCATCATCATCGTACTGATTACAATTGGCTATAACCTGCTGCAAAGCAAGTGAAAAAATGCAAAAATACAAATATATTTGGTTAAACAATGCTTAAAGCAGGTGTATTTTTTCCAGAGGGTGAAAGTCCCTTATGCGCGGGTTGGTAGCCCTAAGCATTAGTAAGTCGCAAATTGTTTTAAGACTTGTGTTGCCCATTGACGAAATTGCGTTGCTCTTACTGAATTCACGCGATATTCAACTGAGATTATCGCATCCAAGTTGTAAAAATCCACATTGCGCTCAACTTGTCTTTTTCCTTCAGTTTGAACTATCCGGAATTTCCGGACAGTTGACGTTTTGTCTATTTCATTGCTAGTGAAAAGATTCTGTAAATGTTCATTTTTTCAACCATCTGATAAAAATATTTTGTAACTTTGGCCTTTCAATTTTATCCATGAAACAGAAATTCTGCTGCATTTTTTGCTTACTCATACTCGTTGCTTCTTGCGTTACCGAACAAAAATCTAAAAAACGGGATCTTTCAGTCGACACCCTTCAATTGCTTTATGCAGAAGGGTTTCAGATTTATAATTATCCTCACTACAAGGAAGTTGTTGTGCTAAATCCCTGGCAAAAGGGACTCGTTTTTGCCAGGTATTATTTGGTGGATGATGAGGCTGTGGTTATTCCATCGGATGGGGTGAAGGTACTCGTTCCGGTTCAAAATTTAGCTGTCACGTCTTCTACACATTTTGAATTCCTCGGTTTGTTGCATGAATTGTCACGGGTGCAGGGGGTTTGTTCGCCGGAATTGATATACAACCCGTTTTTGCGGGAGCAATTTGCATTGGGAAATATAAGCGATTTGGGTGATGCTTTCAATATCAATGTAGAAAAAACCCTCAAATTAAATCCGGATAGGTTGATGATGAGTGGTTATAAACAAGATGACCCCTATGCAAAACGTGTAATTCAGGCGGGTATTCCGGTTGTTTATAACAATGAGTGGATGGAAAATTCTTTATTGGCAAGAGCTGAATGGATTAAATTTGTAGCTGTTTTTTTTCAAAAGGAGCAGCAGGCAGATAGTATTTTTAATCAGGTGAAAGACACTTATTTGAGTATTAAATCTCAGGCGCAATCTGTCGCACAGAAGCCGAAGATCATGTCGGGTTCAAATTTCAGGGGGACGTGGTACATGCCGGGTGGCGGAAGTTTCATGGCTCAATTGTTTGCAGATGCAGGTGGGGATTACTTTTACGTTAACGATACCACAAAAGGCAGTTTGCCCCTAACTGTTGAGACTGTCTTGATGAACTTTTCGAATACGGATGTGTGGTTGAATTGCAATTATGCTACGGTCGATGAATTGGTGAAAACCGATAGGAAACATGCTTTGTTTCAGCCGGTCGTAACCAAGCGGGTCTATAATTTCAATAAAAGCATGTTGCCATCGGGTGCAAATGACTATTGGGAAAGTGCCGTTGCGCGACCTGATTTGTTGTTGCGCGATGTGATTTCAATTTTGCATCCCGGTATTTTGCCGGAACATCAATTGATATTTGCTGAACAATTAAGATAAAATAAGATGTACATAATCTTTTCCGACCGACAAGATCCTGCTTATCATCTTGCCCTTGAAGAATATCTTTTTGGCAGGATTTCAGATGAGTTCGCTTTGTTTTATGTGAATGCTCCTTGTGTAATCATCGGATGTAATCAGGTTTTAGAGAATGAGGTTGACATCGATTTTTGCAAGCAAAATGCAATTCCTGTTTTACGCCGCATGTCGGGTGGGGGAGCTGTCTATCACGACTTTGGAAACCTGAATTACAGCTTCATCACGAATAAATCAGGTAAGAAAACTGGTTTGAATGCCGAATTTCTGAAGCCTGTGATTGCTGCCCTGACTTATTTTGGGGTGATTCCGCTTGTTGGGAAAAGAAAAGATCTTTGGTTGCCGGATGGGTTTAAAATTTCCGGAACCGCAGCACACATCACTGCAAACAGGACATTGCATCATGGAACTCTTTTGTATGACACTGACCTTGAAATGCTCTCGGCTTGTTTGTCGCCCAAAACAATCAGGCCCGAATTGAAAGGCATTGCATCCGTTCCGAGTCCGGTTAAGAACATCCATGCTTATTTACAGGAAAATAATTTGCCGCACTATCAAGCAGCAGTATTTGTGAAGAAATTTATTGAAAAGATGAAAATTGTTGAGGGTTTTCCTCCTGTTTTCAAAATAGACGCACAGACGCAGGCAGAAATTGAGTTGCTTGCCGACAACAAATACCGTTCAGATTCGTGGAACAGAAAGAAATAGACTGATTAACGCAACTTGTATTGAATTTGGTTGTTGGTATAACTTCCAAAAATCCCTATGCCGTTGGTGATGTTGTTGTAGATTTGAACCGGTTCGGTGAAAATTCCGTCGAATACTCCTTCAGCACTTTCTTTTGACTTTAAATAAAGATACATATCCTTTGAAATGGTTTGAAGATTAATGATTACATACGTGGTATCACTACTTTCATAATAAGGATAATCATCTTCATATCCCGGGAATATTTCCAGATAATCAAAATCTGTTTTAAATTTTAATATAAATTCCTTACCGTTGAACAATTCATCGGTTATCAGGTGTTGATCGCTAGAATTGCCCGAGTCCTCAAACAGGTTAAGCAAAGTGCCGGTTTGATCTTCAAATCCTTCTAAAATGAAACTTATGAAGTAATCCTGAATTATTATTTCGTCACCTACTGATTTTTCAAATCGTTTTTTCACTACTAGTCTGTAATAATTTTGTTCATTCCCGTTGTCATTGATTTTTATTCTAAAATCAACATCTCCTGAATAATAGCAAGCCATTGTGTCTTTTCCTTCGATGACGAGGTCTCTGTACTTGATTACCATAGTTGTATCAACAGACAAAATAGTAGATGGCGACTGGATAATTGTAACACTTTCAACATCTTCAAATCCAGCTGTTTTGACCAATAATTTAACGGTATCCCCAACCATTGGTTTGAAAGATCCCCGATACATCCCGTCTGCTGTAAAATTCAGATTTTCTTTGAATTGGCTGTTTACATAGATTGAAACCTCTGCATTGTTCACATAATCAAAGCCTTTTTTGCTACTTAAAAAGAATTTGCTTTTGGTTAAATGGGCATAAACGAGCGAATCAGGAGAAACATAGCTATTCACAACAATCATGGGATTTGAAATCTCACCTTTGAATTCAATTTCTTTTTCACAAGCCACCAAAAGGATGGTGCTCAGCAGGAGAATCAGAATTTTATGAAATGTTTGCATGATGTTCATTTTAAACAAAATATTTATTTGGTGCATTACCATTTGTAACTATAACTAACAGATGGAATAATAGGGAAAACAGATACCTGTACCAAAGACTTTTTGGTAATTTCTTCTTGATATGTAACTGGATTCCAGATAGCGCTTGTTTTTACATATACAAAAAATGGATTGTTATTGCTGTATGCATTATAAATACTGATATTCCAGGTACGTGTGCCGTATTTCTTCTTTTTATGAAAATTCATCCCGATGTCCATGCGATGGTAAGGGTTAAATCGGTAATTATTTCGGCTACTGATGTAATCCATTTCTCCTGTTATGTGCTGCGGAGTATCGTAATACCAGTAAGTATTTGATTCGGGAACAGTCCCTGCCGCATAGTGTTGCATGGCCAGTGTTCCTGTATTTCCGGTGCTGAATACCCAAGTTGCGGCAAGATCAAATTTTTCGCTGAATTTATGTGAAGCAACAATGCTGATGTCGTGCCGACGATCATATTTAGCCGGGAAGACCCTGCCGTAATTCAATTCCTGTCCGGGACGGTCGAACAGTCTTTCTGATTTCGCCCAGGTATAACCAACCCAACCGGTAGTTTTACCGATGGTTTTTTGCGCGAGTAATTCAATGCCGTACGACCATCCGTCACCCATCACCACTTTGTCTTCCCATCCGGTACTCGAGCCGAGAAATGATGCGCCATCCTTGTATTCTATCAGGTTGTGCATCGATTTATAATAACCTTCGATTGATAAATCAACCAAGTCATTCAGATTGTAGAATGCCCCGATTGAGTATTGGTGAGAACGCATGGGCTCAATGCGTTTTGTGACGGGCACCCAGAGGTCGGTAGGCAGACTGACATAAGAATTCGATAACAGATGCACGTTCTGACTCATGGCCGCATATCCTGCCTTGAACGAGAAATCGTCGTTTATCAGCATACGCATACTTGCTCTGGGTTGTAAGGAGTGATAGGTTACTTCCTGTACGTTGAAGAATGAGTAATGCAAACCCAAATTCAATTTTAAAGCATACCCGATGGAGATGTTATCCTCTGCATAGAGCATAGTTTCGTGTGAGTACACATCCTTGTCTCCAAAAATTGTATCAAAATTGAAGGTGAAATCATTGTTTTTTGTACTAAATTGAGTTACCGAAACTCCCGGACGGAAAGTGTGAAAAGTGTAATTAGCCCCGAATTTAATATCATGATTCGGGTGTGGTGCATAATCAAAATCAAATTTCAGGGTGTAATCTTCAATGCCTGATTTATAGCCAAAATAAATATCAGTTGATTCTTTCACTACCGAATCCGGATTTGAAATGGTTGTTCTTGATTCCATACCTACACCCATGTCGAAACGATAACGGGTGAAAGCTGCAGTCGTATTCATGAAGAGTTTGTTGTTGATCAGATGATTCCAGCGGAGTGAACTGACAATATTGCCCCAGTCCCAGTTCAATTTCATCCTGGAAGAAGAAACATAACTCGTGTTCTCATGATCATAATCAGGTCCCGATGAATAACTGTTTCTGAAATTCGTATAAATGACATCATCACCCATGTATAAACTCAGGTACAATCTGTCGTTGTTCGAGAATTTATGATTTATTTTCGCATTCAAATCATAGAAATAATAACCGGCCGACAAATTTCCGTCACTTGAAGAGTTTTGCTGTGCTGCAAGATAAATCATGGGTTGCAGTAATAAATCGGAATAAGTTCTACGTGCCGAGACATTAAAGGTCGTTTTTTCTTTGATGATGGGTCCTTCGATATTTATTTTCGAAGAAATAGCCCCAATGCTGATGTTTCCATGGATTTCCTTGTCGTTTCCGTCATTCATCCTGACATCAATGACAGAAGACAATCGACCACCAAACCGGGCAGGAAAGCTTCCTTTGTATAAAGTCACATTTTTAACCGCATCCGGATTGAAAACCGAGAAAAATCCGGCCATGTGATTCACATTGTAGACCGGAATGCCATCTAACAGGAAGAGGTTTTCGTCTGGTCCGCCACCACGCACATACATCCCGGTGGAACCTTCGGAGCCCGACTGTACACCGGGTAATAGTTGCAAAGCCTTCACTAAATCAGCTTCTCCGAAAAGTGTTGGGACCGATTTTATCTGACTGATTGGAACTTCAACAGCACTCATTTGGGTCGACTGTACGCCGGTTATGCGTTGATGCCCAATTACCGTGATTTCCTGCAGGTCGATCGACGCTTTGAAACGGATGTTGATAATTGTATCTTTTCTCAGGTTAATTTTCTGAGATTGTGTGCTGTAACCAACATAAGAATATTGTAAGTCAACAACTCCTTTCGGTAATGTCAGCGAGTAAAATCCATACACATTGGCAACGGTTCCTTTTTTTGTATTGATGTCGTAAACTGATGCGTTGATGAGGGTTTCACCACTTTTTTCATCTGTAATATATCCGCTGATGGTGTAATTTTGAGCGATAGTATAAAGAGATACCAGACTCATAAGAATCAGGAGTATTTTTTTCATTTGTTGTGAATTACAATTAAGTTGGTTTTACCTGAAAATGATATCATCAATAACGTGACTGCCTACATGATTGTTTAGTGATTCAACGATGTTTGCCCTGGAAATAAATAAATCATGTCGCAAAACAGCAGATGATATTTTGACATACAGCGTTTTGTTTTTGATGTTTAATTCTGATGTATATGCAACAATATTTTTACCCAAAACCTCTGGCCAGGCGTCAATAATGCGCTTTTCAAACAGCGGTTTTTCTAACTTCTTTTGTTTGAGAAACTGTTGGATAACATCACGGATTAGTTCGGTGTTTCTTCGGCGCATATTTTTAACGCAATTTTAAAATTTGACCGATGTAGGCTCCTTCCGTAAAAGATAAACCGTTCAGTTCGTAAAGACTAATCAATTGAATTCCATAAATCTGCGCAATGCCATAAAGTGTTTCTCCCCTTCTTACAACGTGAATGCGGTTTGGATAAGCAGCTTTCTTTTTCTTTTTTGCAAGATAAATAATGTCTCCTTGCTGCAGGATGGCATTTTCATCTACTTCATTATATCTTCTGAGTCTCCTTTCGGAAATTTTTAATTCCTGAGCCAAAGATGGGTATGTGTCGATATGGGAAGCAACAATTATTTTGATATAATTGGATTTGTACACTGCGCGTATCGTTCCAAGAGCAACATTTTGAATCACATCTGGCTTTTCATCCTTTGATGCAAATAATCCTTTTTTTATTGTATCGTACTGGTGCAAATTATATCTTTCAATCAATCGAATCAGTTTATAGGCATATTCCGGATCTGTTGCATATCCCGCAGCTTTCAGCCCGTGCGCCCAATTGACATAGTCCGTGGGCTTCAATAAAAACAATGACTTGTATCTGGGCCGATTTACCAAAAACATGGAATGATCTTCAAATGAGTCTGAAGCCCGTCTGTATTTTCTGAAACATTCATTCCTTTCATCATCATCGTGAAAAATTCTGTCACCCGTCCATTCGTGACATTTGATGCCGAAATGATTATTTGCTTCTACAGCCAACCTGCCATTTCCGGCACCCGATTCCAATAAACCCTGTGCCAATATGATGCTGGCGGGTATGCCATGAGATTGCTGTTGCCTGATAGCGATTTGATGATAATCTTCAATGTAAGCTAAATAACTTGGACTCAATGTACGCCCGCTTGCTGTGAGTGATGCAACTAAAGCAAAAAGGTATATTAATAGTTTTTTCACGAATATTGCAGTTTGTCAGTTGAAAATTTTCTTGCAAAGTTAATCTTTTTACTTGAACAGAAATAAGCAAAACATAAAAAAAGCAGCCTGTAATGTGGCTGCTTTAATATTTGTACAATTTGCTTGGTTTGTGGAATTGTTATGCAGAAATTACTCAAACATATTTCTAAATCTGGCGAAAAAATCTTTTGAAGCAGAAGCATTGGGCTCAACATTGGGTGATTTGCTTAATTTCTCCATGATGGCTTTCTCTTCTTTGCTCAAATTTTCAGGAACATAAACCCCGATGTTGACCAATAAATCACCGGTGCCATATCTGTTTACACTCGGTAATCCTTTGCCGCGAAGTCGTAATACTTTCCCCGGTTGTGTGCCTGGCGTGATGTTCACCTTGACTTTGCCATCAACAGTAGGCACTTCAATGGAGCCACCCAAAGTTGCTTGAGGAACAGTTATCAATAGATTATAAATCAAATCGTTCTCGTCACGGATTAAATGAGGGTGGGTTTCTTCTTCTACCAAAATCAATAAATCCCCGTTAACACCACCACGACGGGCAGCATTTCCTTTGCCACTCATGGAAAGTTGCATGCCTTCCATTACACCTGCCGGGATGTTGATGTTGATTACTTCTTCTTCTCTTACAATGCCTTCTCCATTACAATGTGCGCATTTGTCTTTGATAATTTTACCTTCGCCGTGGCAGGTGGGACATTCAGATTGGGTTTGCATTTGTCCCAAAATGGTATTTTGAACACGGGTTACCCGACCGGTACCATGACAGGTGGTACAACTTGCTGATTCAGAACCATGTGCTGCGCCGGTTGAGTTGCAGTGCTGACAAGGGACTAATTTCTTAACTTTGATTTTCTTTTCAACGCCGGTTGCAATTTCAGCCAGGGTGAGTTTTACTTTGACCCTTAAATCTGAACCTCTTCTGACTCTGCTGCCGCCGCGACTTCCACCTCCTCCAAAGTTTCCTCCAAAACCAAAATGACCGCCGAATATATCTCCAAAGTGTGAGAAAATGTCATCCATGCTCATACCGCCACCACCATATCCACCGCCTCCGGATGCTCCGTTTACTCCGGCATGACCGAATTGGTCGTATCGTTGGCGCTTTTGTTGGTCACTCAAGACTTCATAAGCTTCTGCCGACTCTTTGAACTTCTCTTCAGAAGCCTTATCGCCGGGATTCTTATCGGGATGATATTCAATGGCCTTTTTACGGTATGCTTTTTTAATTTCTTCTGCAGAGGCTGTTTTGCTTACACCCAATATTTCGTAATAATCTCTTTTCGACACGTTTGTTTGAATTTTTGTTTTGTTTTATTCTCCAACTACTACTTTAGCGAAACGAATCACTTTGTCGTTGAGGGTATAGCCTTTAGAAGCACAGTCAATTATTTTTCCTTTTAAATCTTCTGAAGGAGCTGGAAAAGTTGTTATTGCTTCGTGTAAATCTGTGTTGAAAACCTCGTTTTCTGTTGGAATAGGATTTACTCCGCTTTCCGACAAAAATGAAATAAATTTGGAGTAAATTAAATCCACACCGTCTTTAACTGCTTGAGCATCTTCCGATGTTTCCATGGCTTGAAGCGCACGTTCAAAATCATCTACGAGGGGCAGGATTCTTATGAGGACTTCTTCTCCAGCATATTTAATCATGTCTCCGCGCTCTTTCAAACTTCTTTTGCGGAAATTGTCGAACTCAGCCATCAATCGCAAATTTTTGTCTTTTAATTCAGAGACTTCCTGATTCAAACTCTCGATATCAGCGATAATCCGTTCTGCTGTCTCTTCTGAAGTCATCTCAACTTCCTGATCTAATATGGGCTCTTTCTGCTCTGGCTTTTCTTCAACTTTATGCTTTTTCATTGCGATATATCAATCTTTTTATTTTTGAACTAATTTTATTTTCTCCAGCATTTCCCCCTGCTATTGTCCTGAGACGTTCATGGGGCCAAAACATGCCAAGCTGTCGGTTCACAAGAATACTGCCAAAACAAATATTAACTTGTTTTGGCAGTATGATGCTGAAATTTTGTCAGAGTTTATGATTTTTATTTGATTTCTAACCACCGGATGAAATTCTCCGGGTTTTCATCAAAGGTAAATGGACTGTTGATAGGTAGTCCTGCGTTATCAAGCATAACGTAATAAGGTTGTGCATTTGCACCGAATTTTACTCTTTGCAGGTAACTCCATTTATCGCCAACATTCCGGATGTTTCTTGTCTTGCCATTTTCTTCAACGGTAAATGGTTGTTCAAGCGGTGTTTTATCATCTACAAATAAAGTAATCAGCACATATTCTGTTTCCAAAAGTTCTTTTACCTTCGGATGTGTCCAAACGGTAGCTTCCATTTTGCGGCAGTTCACGCAACCATAACCTGAAAAATCGACCACAACAGGTTTGCCTTTTTCGGCGGCAAATTTCATCCCGGCTTCATAGTCTGAAAATTCGGCATGTACTTCATTGTCATACAAGTTAAAATCCTGCGTGGTCAATGGTGGAGTAAATGCACTGATGGCTTTGAGCGGTGCTCCCCACAAACCGGGTACCATGTATAATGCAAAGGATAATGAAATGATGGCTAAGAATGTACCCAATACCGATGTATGTTTGCTTTCACTGTCATGTGAAAATCTGATTTTCCCCAATAAATAGAAGCCCAGCAAGGTGAAAATGATGATCCACAAGACTAGGAATACTTCGCGATCCAATATCCTCCATCCATAAGCTAAATCGGCAACGGATAAAAACTTCAGAGCAAGTGCTAATTCCAAAAATGCAAGCACTACTTTGACTTTATTCAACCATCCACCCGAACGGGGCATTGTTTTTAGTAAAGAAGGAAAGAATGCAAAAAAGGTAAATGGTATGGCGAGTGCAACCGCAAATCCAAGCATACCAATGGCAGGGGCGAGGATGGTTCCTGAACCGGCAACTTCAACCAACAAGGTACCAATAATGGGTCCTGTGCAGGAAAATGAAACCAAAACCAAGGTGAAGGCCATGAATAAAATACTCAGAAATCCGGCAGTTGAATCAGCTTTGGCATCTAATTTTGTCGACCACGATGCTGGCAGCGTAATTTCGAATGCGCCGAAAAATGAAATGGCAAATACGACTAAAAGTGCAAAAAAGAGTAAGTTGAAAACGGCATTTGTTGACATGCTGTTTAATGCACTAGCACCAAAAATCAATGTAATTAAAATCCCCAATGCTACGTAAATGAATATGATGGAAAATCCATACAGTACCGCATCTCGTCTTCCGTGGGCTTTATTTTCAGATCTTTTTAGGAAAAAACTGACTGTCATGGGAATAATCGGCCAAACACAAGGAGTAAATAATGCCAGAAAACCACCCGCTAAACCTGCTAAGAAAATCAACCAAAGGGCTGTGCTTCCTGAGCTTCCCATTTGATTTCCAAAACTACGCAATTCGTCAATTACGGGTCGCCAATAATCTGTAAGCGTTGTTTCTTGTGTTGTTGCAGGCGCTTCTCCGATTTGTGTCACGTCGGTTGTTTCAGCATCGGCTGCTTGTATGGAAGTTATTTCAACTGCTTTTGGAGATTCCTTTTTGTCTTGTATAACTGCAGATTGACCGGCCTGTGCATTTCCCAGAGAAAATTCGTCCTGCACCGGAGGCAGACAGCGTTCATCATCGCAAGCCATGAACTCCACATATCCTTCTATCTTAATCTTTGATGCATCTTTGAAAGTGATTTTCTGAATGAAAATGGCTTCGTTGGCATACCAGGAAAGATTCATGTTGAAACTCTTATCAAAGACTTCCAATAATTTTGATTTGGCAATGATTTCGCCTGATTTTTCGGCATTGGAAATGGTTTCGTATACGATCTTTGTTGGACGCGGTCCGTTTTTGGGAATAACCATGCCGTAAAGATGCCATTTATCTTCAATAATGGCTTTATGTATAATTTCTCCGGTTGTTTTACCAGTTATTTTCAGTTCATGTGTCCAGGTGACCGGTTCGAAAATCTGCCCCACTATGAGGTTGGATATCAGGGCAAAGAAAAGCAGAAAGTGAATCTTTTTTACCATAATCTTTAAAATTTTCGACAAAGCTAATTAAATAAATGAATATATGAATAAATGTTCATTTGTATTTTAAATTTCTTAACAGGATAATGAGAATTTTTAACCCATCAGCATCATCTCGTCAACATAAATTTAAAACTTACGCCAAAGTTTGTTGAAGATACGGGGAAAGAAGATGATATCAGTGGGGTGCTGACCTGCCGATCGTAGAATACCTGGATATTCACTTTGGAGCTGAATACATAATCGGCCATAATCTTAAGGGTCAACAGTTTATTTCCGCTGGATGCCTGTGTCAAATCCTCATCAATTTTGCGAAGTAAGGACTTGATGTCTTTGTATGATAAATCCGCATTGATTTTCAAATCGTTCTTAATCCTCGACTGGGAATTGTTTTTCAGTTTGAGGATGACATCAAAGTCTTTCACCACATAGCCCAAGCCGATAACAAATTCGTCGGTCATCGCATCTATCAATTGTGTGCTGGAGAGATTGAGAGCCAGATTGCGTTGTTTTTTATATTCTACTTTAGCTGTCATGCTGTTTTTCAGCGCAGCATTTATACCGATAAGCGGACTGAATTGCTCTGTCAGGGAAACAGAAGATATTTCATAAGGTGATGAAGGGATAGGGTTATTCGACTGCACATCACGGATATAACCGAGTGCATTATCATCTTCTCCCATGGCAACCCAGGTCGAATAAGACGTGTATGAGCCGATGTTATAGCGACAAGTATAAGCGTGCGTGATGCTGATAGAACGGAATTTGTCTTTTATCCACGGGATCCTGGAAAGTCCATCGTAGCTTGCACGCCAGTTAGGCAGAATTTTTATCAATGATAAGAAAGGAGAAGTTTCAATTGTTTCAGGACTTTTTCCGGTATAGGCTGATAGAAATGCTGGTATCAGGACTTCGCTTGAATTGATACTGAACAAACCTTTATCAGGATCATCATTATAATTGGTGCCTGCAACTGCGCTTTCTCTGAAAAATCCTGTTGTGGGGTATCGGGCACCTATATACTCCGCATTTAATCTATTCATAAAGAATTGGCGATTATCTAAAAATTGATTGAAAGTTTCCGAAGCATAGTTGTTTTCTGCTGTACCAATGGGTTTGAAAGCCGTTGCCAAGGCAATCTGGGTGATGTTGTAACTCCCGTTGAAAGTCGTAGGCATCCCCGCAAACATATATTGAATGGTGGTGTTCGAAGCAATGTATCTTTTGGCGTTAAGCTCGATTTTCAGACCGGGAATGGGTTCCAGACTGGCTTTTAAATCAAAATCTGAAGTCAGCGCAGTACTTGCCGGATTGATGATTGAATCACTCATGAAAAGCCAACCCTGATCGATTGCGTTGTCGATAGTTTGGTCGTTGTGCAGTCCAAATGCAAAATCCAGTCCGGGTGCATACATGCCATTATCAAGGGCTTGCTGACCGAAAAATTCGGCATTCGGGAGGAACCCTGGCAGCACCATGCTGTTGGTTTCTCTGAAAGTCAGCGATGCCCGCCGTACCATCATCAGGATGCGCGTTGAAATATCTGTAATCTCACGGGAGGCAGATCGGACGTTCGGGTCGTAAGTCACCAAAGTGACAGAAACGCTATCAGCATCATAAAGTCCTGAAATCTCAATATCAGAGGGATTGATGGTCTTGTATTTCAGTTTGATGCTCTTCCCTGTTTTGTCCGTTGCATTCAAATTAAAAGACTGACTGCCCAGCCGGTGTTTTACGGTTACTTTTTCTCCTTTTACGATGTTGATTACTTCATTGTAAGTTTTTGCCTGAAATTTGGTGTTCGGATTGCTTCTTTGCGTACTTGCAAATCGTGTATTTACTTGTTTTAAATAGGCAGATTTGTTGTACAGTGTTTCAAAATTGAACTGCCCGTCGAGTTGCCACGATCGCATGCTGGTAGCTGTATTGCCGAAATCAGTCATGTCTTTTAATCGGGCAGATCGATTCCAGTTATAATTTGCGTTATAAGATGTGTTGACAGATGTAACCCAGTCGAACAAAGGTATTTTATTGACAGGCACTCCCCATGAAGCCGTAAACACCTGCTGATAAGCATACGGAGTACCTAATTTTCTAATATTAGCCCAGACCGTATCCCGCCATTGCTCGTAATATTCTTTACCGAATTCCGGGGTGTAATAAGGTTCTTCGATGTTGGAGTTGGTGGCTGTTTGCAGACTGAATCTCAGGGTTCTTGTCAAATCCCATTTGAAATCGAATTGTCGGTTCCACATGAAATCTTTGCTGAAAGTAATATCGAGTGCATCACTTCCGGAAGATTCTCCTGTCTCAAAATTGAAATCCCTCAATTTAATCTGAGAGTATTGCCTGTTCATATTGGTATTGAAACTAATCGAGTTAGGCAAATAATTGATGTTTAATTCCTTGAGCATTTTAAAAGCAGGTTTGTCGAATGCTTTGGTATTTTTAAATGGTTCAAAGGGTTTGCTCTCAAAGGCATGGCTGTAATTGATTGAACCTCTTTCCTGTTTAATCAAATTTTCTTCAACTTCAGCACTGTGTTGGTTGGTTTCAGAAAATGAATAGGAGAATGAAACATTGGCCGGATCGTAAAACCGGGGTTTCTTGCTTTTAATATTGACCTTTGCAGATGAAATGGTAAAGTTTCTTGAAGTTTGAACAGTTTGAGCAATAACCAGCAATGAATCTCTTTCTGATTGCGTATCGAGTATATTCAACGATTCTTCCAATTCAACATCCTGATCCAAAGGATTGTATCTCGGTCTCAAAGTCTCATTCGAGTAGGAGAAATAAGCTGGCAATTGAACTTTGGCTTCCTTGGGCAGGAATCGGCCTAATTCCAAAGAAGTAGAAAAGTTCATTTGGTACAAATCGTCATTTCTTCTTTCCATCACTTTGCTTTCCAGACTTCCATAACCTGCAGTCTCAGCCCTTCCTGCAAGGTTGATGCTTCCCAAATCGGATAGACCGATTGCCATGTTGGCCATTGCTGCCCAGCCGCTTTCTTCATTGAATTCAGACATGCGCAGTTCATTCACCCAAATTTCACCCGATTTAATATTGTTGCTTCTGTTTCTGACTCCAATCATGATATTCTCTACTTCAGAAATGGTCGGATTTCCTACAACCGTAATTCTGTTTGCCGGCCTTTTAGGATCAAAAATCGTATATGGAATCAAATTGGAAATGTTTTGAGATCCTCCTTTGGCTTTGTTGCGTTGCAACTTGGCATTTGTAAGTGCATCAAAAGCAAAATCAATCATATTGTCCGGATGCCAAACGATATTTCTGTCGGCTTCACGACTCGAACTGTAAATGCCATGTGGGGTAAGCGTCAATGGAACTTCATACTCATAATAGTTATTGACCATGTCGGAACCCAATCGAACGAAGCAGGTTAATTCATTATGTCTTAAATTCGTTTCATCGCTCACAAATTGTTCGGCATGTACAAACATTTGCAAACGTTTATACTGGCGCATGTCGTAAGAAGTGTTTTTATAAACAGCTCTCGCATCTTCGGGAGCCAAATCGGTCACTTTCAGCAACATCGACTGTTCATTTTGTTGCAACACCTGTGGCTGTCCGGGGTCAGTCTCACGGGATACACCGGGAGGTAGGATGTAATTGACAGGCGTTTTTTCAGAATTCTCCTCAATATTAACTGCTTGTACATCCATTTTTCCTGAAGAAACAGGCGTTTTTCCGCGTTCGTGCAATTCCTTGGTGTAATTTCTCCATTCACCTCTTACCAAATCGAGTGAAGCAAAACGCAGGTGTTTTTCTTGTTCAAAATCGGTCATGAACATGCGAATAAAACGAATCGATTTGAAATTGCGAATATTGCCCACCTTATCGTCAAATTCTCGCAAAGGAATTTTGAATTGATACCAGGTAACCTGCTCAATATTGTCGTTTGCCAATTTCACATTGGAAGTGATTTTGTCGGTGATGTAATTGGTACCAACAACCATTTGATTAGGTCGTATGGACACACGATACTGAAAATATCTTTCATATTCATTCAAGGTGTTGTCGTTGTTGATATCTTCGTTGTCGGGAATGGAAGTCGCAGTGGTTGTGTAGGTTTCATTGCTATTTGTCGCATCCGGAGAATTCCCTTCAGTTCCGTTAAAGCGCATATAGCGGGTTAAAATATCTGCTTCTTCCCGATCGTAATTTGGATTGCGATAGAAGCGATAATTATCACCACCCGGATCATTGATTGGCGAAAACGGATCTTCCTGCATTTTTTGTCGGGTAGCCAGGTTGACTTTTGCCAATACAGCATCCACATAATTCCTGTAAGTCAGAAATGCAAGTTCTTTCTCGGTTGAAAGTCCGTTTAACCCTACATCTTGTTTTTCGCGTGCACCTGCAGTATTATCAAAAGCAGTTACTGTGGATTGGGAACGAGGCACTACACCCCAAACCGTTTGTTCTACTTTCGTTGGGTCATCGTCGATTGGCAGACCGTGTTCAAAGAATTTCTTGCCATCTTTCAGGATATCTTCACTGATATCTCCCAAATTGAAATACAAATCACCACCTTGATCAGTACCATCATTATAAATAAAAGGATCCATCATCCAGAATTCAATGTATTCAATGTTTGATGTTTCAAAATCGGTAACATCCAACTTACGCATGATGCCTCCCCATCGTTGCTCTGGGAATCTTAATTTGCCGAGTTCATCCATCCCATCGACATCTAAATTATAAGGTCCTCTTTTTGTAGGATAATACGATAGGTTCATCACCGTTAATCGGGTGGTGAGGGTTGAAAGCGTTTCGCGGTTTGGAAATATTTCAGGGATTAAAACAGTACGGGTATAGTGATTCGACTGAGATTCTTTGTTGTTTCTCAGATTAACCGGTGTTGATGGAACATTTTGGTTTAGCAAAGGGTCCACATAATACCACGCCAACAAAGCGCGGTTGTTACCATACTCAATTTGGTTGCTTAGCTGAGATTCGGCGAATTTGGATGGTGTGCTTGACAGAACCCAATTAATCGGATAATGCATGCTGAAACTTGTTTTTGTGGATTCAAAATCATCCAGATAAGCATAGCCTTCCGACCCGAGTACACGGTGATGTCCGGGTAAAAGTTGTGCGAACTCAGCATTTACAGCAAAAGTTGAAGGAGCAGTTGCATCAACAAAAGGCAATTTATCAAGCATGTTGGTGAGCCATTGCGATTGACCTCTCCAGGCGGTGTTTAAACCCCAGATGGTATTGGCAATGGGTTCATTTCCGGTATTGACTTTGGTGGTTAAGGGCATCTCGGAAAGACGCATGATGGTACCACCCACACTGAAATCTTTGCTGAATTGGTATTCCATGTGAGTTCCCAACATCGTTTTGCGTTGCATGCTGAACATCGACTGGTTTTCTAATTTCACATCCACCCGTGTGCCTGATTCGATAATCGCTTGGTTGATAATGCTTACCGTACCCATGGTATAATCGACAATGTAATCCATATTTTCACGGAGTGTTGCGCCACCTGCAGTAACTGTCACCGAGCCTCTGGGCACATTCATCGCATTCAATCTGATTTCTGATCCGCTGCTTGCTTTGTATTCTCCCTCTAATATGAATTTGTTTTTCTCACTCAACTCCCTCGCCACAACCAATGTAGAGTCGTATAACTCCTGAAAAATATACTTTTCAGCCAGCTGATCATTGCCAATCATCTTTTTCAGATGCGAACCAAAAGGCTCCAAAACCGGGAACATAATTCTACCGGTTGATGAAAATGCCGTAAAACCTTCAATGTAGTCAAACTTTCCATCCGGGTTGCTGTCCTGTTTAGAATCTAATCTGTCTAAATTCATCACCCGGATTAAAAGCTGATTTTTAATATCACTTTCAGTCAGATATCGCAGGGTTGTCCCAATAGAATCGTTCCGATAAACCACATTTAATTCAAATTTATCCGGTTGAATTTGCATGGCACCCAAATAATATACATTCTTCATCATCAAATCCCAGATAGCCAACTGCGGCGATTGTGCAGTTCCTTTGATTAATTTGACAATCAGTGCATTGGGCGCTTGTACTTGATCCGTAGAAAATTCACCCACTTGATACACATTTCCACCTTGGGTGTATTCGTAGGCTATACCAACTACCTCGTCGGGGTTGAGCGTATTTCTCAGCGAGAGCGTACCCAATGTGGCATTGAACGAATATTCTGAAGGTTCAAGCCGACGGGCACTTTCAATTTTTTCATAATCCTCACCGCCGTTGATACCATAACCTGAAAAACTACCTGCAAGAACGGCATTGGTTTGTTTGATGTCACGAACATTAGCTAAGTCCTTCACCTCCTGATACAAGGTGTTAGCATCGTTATAAGGGATTGGATTCGTGCCGGTTGGCTGCCAGTACGGATTGTCAATTCGCTGGTGTTCTCCCAAATCCATGAAAGCCACAATGTTGCGGGCTTCGTTGTAATTTGCCCGTTTGTTGGTAATCCAGACTTCAATTCTGTTTACGGTAATGCCGGATGAAATAAAAGGCAAACGGCTCATGGCAATCTCAAAATTATTTCTGAAATGATGACCGATGAAAAAATGCCTGTTCTCATCATAATTATCGATGCTTACTTCAAACTTGGTTGTTTGTGCACCACCTTTCGAGCTGACTGTCTTGGTCTCTGATTCCTGCTGCGAAGCAACTGCAGAAATGCTCAGTTTGCCGAACTGTAAATCGGTTCGCAAACCAAACAGGGCTGTGCTTCCCGAAATAAGCGAACTATTCAGTTGCATGCTCACATTACCTGCCTGAATACTCCGTATAATATCATCTTCGTTGCCCTTATAATTCAGTTTCACCAATTTCTGGTCGAAATCGAAAGTCGATTCAGTATTGTAATTCATATTGAAATTCACTTTGTCACCCACTGTTCCTGTAACATTCATCTGAATCTTCTCATCAAAATCAAACATGGTGTTACTGCGCATCCGTTCGGTAAGTGCGGGGTTGTCTGTTTTGTTGGATTTGATACCGAAAATCAATTCTGCCGATCCTTGTGTTTTGATTTGAACACCTCCCGGTCCAAAAACTTTATCAGCTTTCCCAATATCAAATTTGATGTCGGTAATCGAAAACTTCTCTTCGTTATCAACTTCTGCTTTTGCATTCAGTTCTTTCCAATAAGCATTCAATTCATTTTTAGCAGAGTAATCATAATACTCTTTGTCGGTCAGTGTAAATGGGGTCGCAATTTCCATTTCACCTACGCGGGTACGCATCACGTAGTTTCCCGAACGGAGATCATATTCAACAGTTGTTTTGACATTATCGGGTAAAGGTGCATCCAAAGGCAATTGTTGATTTATTTCCTGAAAATTGTCGTGTGTGGTTTTAGTTATTTCAAAATTAGGTGGTGCAGGTAAATCTTCGGTTGAATTATTAGTAATGGCAATGGGTTCCTGCCATAAGGATTCCATTTCAGATACTGTATTCAGAATGCCAAATACAGAACCTAAGATTATAAGGAAAAAGAGGGTAAAGAATAATGTTTTTATATTAAAAACCATACTTTGTGTAAATGACGATAAGCGAATCGGCTGTTAAATACTTTTCAAAGCCAAC
>JAUSNQ010000005.1 GCA_030655595.1 Paludibacter sp. | reverse complement strand
GCTTTTTGCAATTAGGAGGCGACATCAAATTGGAGCTGAATACAGAATATCGTTTTGGCATTTACAAACTTTTCAAAGGAGCTTTATTTATTGATGCCGGGAATGTCTGGCTGCAACCTTCAAATCCTGCGACTACAGGTTCTCCCTTCGGTATGAACACCTTCCTGAGTGAAATGGCCATCGGATCAGGTTTTGGATTACGACTCGATGTTTCTTTCTTCGTGCTCCGCTTCGACTTGGCTATACCATTACGAAAACCTTGGCTGGCAGAAGATAGCAGATGGGTAATCAGTGAAATAAATCCATTGAATGGCACCTGGAGAAAAGAGAATTTGATGTTGAATATTGCGATTGGGTATCCGTTTTAAAAACAATGTGTATACTACGTTAAAATTAACGCTTTTGATACTGGCACATTAAGTTTATTTCTGTTTCTCAATCAGAATCAAAGAATCCTTTAATTCCTCGGCTGCTTCCTCTTTTGCTTTTCTTCTGAAATAACCTCTAAAGAGAAAATTATGTTTGAGTGCTTCCAGATTTTCATCTAGGCCTTTGGAACTTCTTTTCAGATTGTATATCGTTTCATCAAGATTTTGCGAAGTGATTGTGTCGTGAATTAAGCGACCAATCGAGCCTTCGGGATTGTTTATACCAATCAGAATTTTCTCAAATTCTTGTGTGGATGCATTGGCATTGTCAGCAGTTAACTGTAAAGTTTCCAAAATATTGGCTATGTCTCTTTTTGTATCTTTCATCGTCTCATCCAATACTTTGGAGGTGTTTTCGAAATATCCATATTACTCAAATTTTGAGCAATTTCGGTATCATGTATCAAGCGACCCAGGGTACCACGACCGCTGTTTATTTTCATCATGGTCTCTGCGAGTTCTTCGGTTACAACTTCGGTGTGAGCTACCGTCAACTTCAGACTGGCTATGATTGCGTCTATCTCTATCGGCTCGATGGATTCGAGTTGCTGATCTAACTCAACTATCGAAGCGTCGGTACTGCCTTGTGTGATGATTAAGAGCTTGTCACCAATAAGTCCTTCAGAACCAATGGCAGCTTTTGAGTCTGATTTGATGAATTTTCTTATTTCCTGACGAATCAACATCTCCACTTCGACGGTTGAATCGTTGATGATTCTGATATTGTCGACAGTCCCTACATTGATACCCGAAAAACGAATATTATTTCCAACTTTCAATCCGCCAACATTGTAAAATGAGGAGGTTAGTTTGAAAACAGGATTGAATAAGTTTTTTTGTTTCCCAATGATAAAGACGGCCATAATAAAAATCAGAATACCTCCTGCAACAAAGAATCCTAATCGTGCTTTAAATTTTTGTGAACGTGTTTCCATATTGTTTGTGTTAAGTTGATTCAATAATTATTTAAAAAATGCTTGTATTAAAGGGTCCTTCGAAGTTTCATAATCTTTCAATGTCCCTTCCATATAGATTACACCATCCTGCAACATCAAAATGCGATCGGCAGTCGCACGAACACAATTGATATCGTGCGTGATGATCATAGACGATGTTTTGTACTTTTCCTGTACTTTGTTGATCAGTGCACTGATTTCATCCGACGTTAACGGATCGAGTCCGGTAGTTGGTTAATCGAAAATCATAATCGACGGATTAACAATAATGGTTCGAGCCAGACTGATGCGCTTACGCATCCCTCCAGATAGCTCTGACGGCATTTTATCTATGGCATTTGCTAAACCCACGTTTTCCAGAACTTCGATTATTTGTTCGTCAATTTCCTTTTGCTTTAATTTTCTTTTTATTCTCTGTAAAACAAACTGGAGATTTTGTTTTACCGTCATGGAATCATAAAGCGCTCCGCTCTGAAAAAGAAATCCAATTTTTTTTCTCATCTCACTCAAACCATGCCTATCCAGTTTATTGACATTTTCTCCAAATACCTCAATACGCCCTCCTGTCGAATTTAACAAGGCGACAATGCATTTAATTAATACCGATTTGCCGGAGCCTGATTTCCCGAGTATCACCAAGTTTTCACCTTCATAGAGCTTTAAAGTCACATCTTTTAATATTGATAATGTGCCGAATGCTACTTCAAGATTATTGATATCAATAATCACGTTCTTGTTATCTGATTGTAATTGGTCTTTATTTATTGAAGCCTCTTGACTTGTTTCCATCATACTTTCTAATATTTTTGTTGAAATCTAGTTAAAATTACGTCATCATATCGGTTATTTGTACGGCTATCACGTCAACAATCAGCAAAAGTAATGATGCAACAACAACAGCAGAATTTGCGGCAACTCCCACACTTTCAGTTCCACGACCGGCATTATAACCTTTATAACAACCAACCATGCCTATGACAGCTCCGAAAAAGAATGTTTTGATGATTGCCGGAAATAGATCAATAAATTTAACTACACCAAACGCCTGTGAAATAAATAAATAAAACGATACCTCACCTTGTATATTGGCACCAATCCAACTTCCGACTATTCCTAACGCATCAGCATATAATACCAAAATAGGTATCATCAATGTTGCTGCCCACACCCTCGTGACAACTAAAAACTTCATGGGATTTGTTGATGAGACTTCCATCGCTTCAATTTGTTCGGTCACTTTCATAGATCCCAATTCGGCTCCCATGCCTGAAGCTATTTTGCCGGCGCAAATTAAACCGGTCACTACCGGACCAATCTCCCGGATTAAAGAAACTGCCACCATGGCGGGAAGCATACTCTCTGCACCAAAATCGACCAAGACAGGGCGTGACTGGATGGTAAGTACCAAACCCATAATGCCACCAGTAACCGAAATAAGCGGTAAAGACTTATATCCAATTCTAAAACATTGATAGAAAAATTCTCTGTATTCTTGCCTGAGAGAAAATGATTCCTTAAAAAAACGTGCAACAAACAAACAAACATTGGCAACATCTATAAAAAAACTGTTTGCTATTTGGGACTTTTCTAAAGTTTTTTCACTCAGTCTGTAGATCGATTTTTCAGTTACAGTTTTAATCTTTGGAATGACACTAATGATCGGCTTAATTATTGGTTTGATTCTTTTCATTTTGTGTTAAAAATGTAGTCGGTTTTCTGTATTCGTAATTTTCGGACAAAATTATTGTGTTTTTTTTAGTAAAGCGTTACATATCTTTCGATATAGCTTACATAATTCACATATTCAAACTACTTGAAAAAATATCCAATATATTTAGAAACTGTTTAAAAAATAATGTGAATATAAACTGACTATCAGTTGTTTAGTTGGAAGTTATTTCGTAACTTTATGGAAATCAAACACATAAAGAGAAATGAAAACGTATCCAACCAACCTCACTGATAGTCAATGGAACATAGTAGATGACCTTTTAAACGACAAACGCCCTCGAAAATATAAAATTCGAGATATATTTGATGGTATCTTCTATTTGCTTAAAACGGGCTGTCAATGGCGTATGATTCCACTAAGTTTTCCACCTTGGGAAACAGTTTATTACTATTTCACTGTTTGGAAGCATAAAGGAACTATTGAACTAATTCACGAACACCTTCGTGACAAAGTACGTATTAAAGCAGGTAAAGACAAATCGCCCAGCTTGGGTCTTATTGACAGTCAATCCGTAAAAACAACCCGCAGTGGCGGTATTTGTCGTGGTATTGACGGTGGCAAGAAAACCAAAGGTCGTAAAAGACATATCATAGTTGATACCTTAGGTTTGCTTTTGGCTGTTGTTGTTCATGCTGCAAATGAGCATGATAGCAAGTCAGCAAATAAAGTAATCCAATTATTGAAAGATCGTTTTAATAGACTAATCAAAATTATTGCTGATGGTGGTTATCGTGGTGAATTAATTGAAAACACCAAGATTTCCTTCGGCTTAATTCTCGAAGTTATTCTTCGAAAGGATGATTCGCCTAAATTTCAAGTTATACCCAAAAGATGGGTAGTTGAAAGAACTTTTGCTTGGTTTGAAAGTTATCGAAGGCTTTCTAAAGATTTCGAATTTCTTACTGACACAAGCGAGAATATGATACGTTTAGCAATGATTAAACTAATGCTAAATAGACTTTAATATTATTTTTTAAACAGTTTCATAGATTTTCCTATCGTAGGTTTGAATACCAAAGTATGATCTGCCAAATTGTTTTAATGGTTTTGTATTACACTCAATCTTACCTAATAATCTTCCAACATTGCCGTCAATTTCTAGTATTATCTCAAAATTGTCTTTTAAAAACTGATTTTGATTGTGTTTAACTTTATTTGTTGCATATAGATCTGTCATATTATCTTTATATGGATAAAACATAAATGAATGTTCCATATGAGGAGTTTCCTTAGTTAAAAACAAAATAAGAGTATCTACAGAAGCATCATCGAAGACTTGTTTATAAAAATTAATAATTTCATCTATTGAAAAGGACAAAAGCAATAATCGAAGTTCTTTTGCATGTTTATTTTTTAGAAGAGTATTTGGTGTAATAAATCCTAATTTTCCTTTCTCTGATAGAATATCTATTCCTTTTTCATAGAATAACGCATATGTGTCTATTTTATAAACTGCTGTATTATAGTTGCTTTTATAAAATGCAAAAACATCAATATTGCCTAGGTCTTGTACAAGAATATACGGCGGATTCCCAATCACCACATCAAACCCCACAAATCCCCCTTCATCATTCAGCACTTCCGGAAACTCAAACCTCCACTCAAAGGCATTTTCGTAAATTTTGTTGTTGCGGATTTCATCCAGTTCTGTTTCGAGTTTGTTTATTTTGGTCGTTTTTTCGGCTACAGCTTTGTTGAACTTGGCTTTTTCGGCCTTACTCATATCGAAAAGAGAGGTTTGGTTGCTCAGGTTGTATAATTCGCCCCGCAGGATGTTGAGTTGCATTACCCTTTTGTCGTTCAAAGCTACTTCGCTTTCGAAATCGTTTTTGATGCTGGCAATCAGGCGTTCCATTTCGCGTTTCTCATCCTTGCTGCGGGCGTTGCGGTATTGCATCACGGCCAACCGGTAACTGTCAATCGTCCACTTACTGCGTTTTAGTGCCTTTTTGATGTCGGCATCCAATGCATACCGGCTGATCAACGAATTTCCACATTTGATATTGATATCGATGTTCGGCAGCGTTTCCAATTCGCGGTTTCCCTGTAGAGACAAGGCATGACTTGTCTCAAGAACATCGGTTGTACGGTAATACGCATTTTTCAACAATTCAATCCACAACCGCAACCGGCATATCTTCACCGAATTGGGGTTGATGTCCACGCCGAACAGACAATTTTCGATGATGGTTTGCTTTTCGTGGAAAAGGGTTTCCTGCACACGCTGACTTTCCTTGCTGTTGGGGTTGTACTCGAAAAGCAATCCGTCGTCGTCGGTCACCACCAATTCATCATTCTCAACTTGCACATTGTATTCTTTCAGTCGCTTGCCTTCCCGGTCCTGCAAAATACGGAGTTCGCTCTTGATGGCTATCATCTCGTTGAGCGCCGATACCAAAAAATGCCCCGAACCTACTGCCGGGTCGCATATCCGGAGGTTGTTGATGATGGTGTTGGCTTCGAGTCGTGCCTCTGTGCCGGCATCAATTTTATCGTATAGTTCGCCGAATTCATTGCAGTTCCAACCTTTGGTGTCGTTGAATTTTTGCAGCACAGCACGCCGGATGGTTTCGCGACACATATACATGGTGATAAATCCGGGCGTAAAAAACGAACCGTCCTTGTAACCGTTTATCTTTTCGAATATCAACCCAAGCACCGACGCATTGATTAGCCGTTTGTTGTCTTCCTGAATTTCTTCGCTGCCCTCGCTGCTGAAATCGTAGGCATTCAGAAATTCGAAGATATACTCCACGACAGGCATTTCGCCGGTTCGCTTTTTTCCGGTATTGTCTTTAATAACGGTATTGGAAAGGATGGAAATGTTGCTGTCGGCCAACTGACTGATAAAAAGACAACTGTGTTCAATTTCAGATGGCTCGAACAGGGAACTGTTCAGGTAAGGCACATCGGCAAATAATTTCATGACAGCTTCGGAGCGTTCATCGGTCCTTTTGGCCAACACCTGAAAAAACAATGTATTCAGGTCATCGAAATTCTTTACTTTGTCGGTATTCAGGAAGGCAAATGACTTGTCGCCTTTGTGATACTTGATGAGTTGTGCTTCCAATAATTTCAGGAAAAGAATGCGGTTCACCCAGGTGATGCTCAGCTCCAACGCTACGTTAAACAAACGTTCGTCGTAACTATTGCCAAACAGCGATGGCTTATTGAGCCGGGTAATCTTGTCGAGATTATCCAATTGCAGTATGGCACTTTCGAGCAACGAACCGGCATTGCGTTCACCTTCCTTTTTGCGCTGAATCAGTTTTTTACTGCCTTCTTTGATTTCTGTCAGCCCAATCATGTGCAGCAGTTCGGTATAAAATGCCTTGTCGAGGGTATTGCTGTCGTTGGCAAAAGGCTGTTTCAGCAAATGCTGTGGCGACAGTAATTTATACAATGCAATCAGCAGGGTATCATCTTTCGGGTTATCGTTGCGAAGCGGTTTTTCGTAATCGCGAATATCGAAATAGGTAAAGCTGATGTCCTGACCAATGGCTGATATGGCCGGAGCTGCAATTTCGGAATAAAAGAAATCGGTGGTGCTGCCACCCAGGCGACCTTCTTCAAAGTCAACGAAATTTTTCACCAGCGATTTGTTTTGTGCGAAAATCTTCTCAAACAATTGAGCGTCGAAAATATACCACTCATAAATATTAGTGGCTATCAAATGCTTTATTTCGAGATTTTTATGGGTGATTCGTTCGCGGAGATAATAGAGCAGCAGTTCCTGAAAAGCCTTGGTGTTGATGTTGTCGGGCTTCAGCATCTCAGCTTTGTTGACCGGTTTTTTAGCTTCGATAATTACACCTACCGTACTATTAGCGGCATTCCCATTGTGAATTACCAAATCCTTGCGGTCTTTGGTGTTGATGTAGTGGTTTGTTGTGTAATAAGTATTTTGCAGGAACTTCGAAACCTCGTTTTTATGGAACTCCTCCGATTCCGATTCGTTGATGGTATCTATCATTCGAATCAGGTTCTTTTTAAACAATTCAATTTCAGGTCGGTTTGGCTTAACTTTCAGGAATGCTTTGTTTAATGCCAAACGGGGTTTAAGTGATTTGAGTTCCATAGTCGGATAATATTTTTCTGCCAATTGATTTATAACTGTTATTTTGCTTGGAGACAATACAGGTATTTCTTATTTTCACATTGTATCTATCAGAAATTCAACATTATAAACACTAAAATATTAATAAGGCGGTTTCAGCCTGCTTATTTTTACAGTCCGATTTCAGGCTTGCGTTTTCGCGACTTATCCAATGTGCAAAAGTGGTGGTTTCCAACATGTCGCCCATCTTTTCGTCCTGGGGCTGAATTGGCTCAAACAGCGCACATCTCAACGATGGATTAGTAAGGTAGATTTTAAACGCTGTTGCCCGTTGGTCGCTGCATCTGTTCGAAGTAGTTGTCAATACAATGGGTTGTCCACCAAGGATTATCCATCCTTAGTCTGTTCAGTATTTGTTCCTGTAAATATGAAGTTTGCAACATGGTATCAGACCTTAAATACGATTGCAAATATAAATTTTTATTTTAGAATAAGCAGATAGAAACCATCTTATTTCTGCAATTTTGTTGAAATAAGCGGATATTGTTCATTTTTACCGCTTATTTTCCTGCTCGGCGTCTGACTTTCTCGATGCGGATAATTTTTCTTTCCTCCTGACTGAAATTGTGAAGAACTCATAAACCATTATATTTCATATAAACTATTGAATCATAATCAGTCGTTTTGTTTGGTAATGAATTCTGTTATTTTCGCTTGTAGTTCAGGCATATCGTCGAGAAAAAGTGCATTCAGTCCGTTGCGCATCACGTAGCTGCGCAAAAAAGCTTTCAGGTTATCGTTGCTGATGCCGTATCCTTTGAAGTAATGCAGTTTTTTCGGATCGTACATCCACTCCTGCGGGATGTTATCGTTGATGATATGGATGTATTTTTCAGCAACGGCAGCGTTGCACCAGCGGGAAGTTACAAAATCATGCAGTTTTGCGGCATATTCCTGTCGCAAAGGTTTGTTGATGACTAAATTTCTGATTTCGTAGTGCAGATTTTCGGGCTGACAAAAACAGGCAGGGGGAATCAGTTCGTCAG
>JAUSNQ010000149.1 GCA_030655595.1 Paludibacter sp. | reverse complement strand
TGATCAAACTCTTTGTCGGAGTATGCCGGTGCGTAAGTATGCGCCGGACTTCCCATTTCCTCGAAAGCCAATCGTGCTTCAGCAAGTGAACTCGCAGTGGAGCAAGGGATATACTCCCGAACGATGGGAAAAACACTCCACATTGCAAAAGCTTTGAAAGCAAGAATTATTTCGACACCAGCCTGATTTTTTACAGAGCGAATCAGTTCCAGATTCTTGCGAAATCTGACTTCATCAAGCACGAAGCAGGGCGAGGGGAGATGGGTGTAGTTGATCATATGTGTAGTTTTTTAGCTGTGTAATTGTGTAAATAGTTTCTTTATTTTTTTCTAAAGGTACCATAAAGTATAGCAATCAGAATTGTTGCTCCGACCACATAAGCCGGTGGAACTTTCAATATCCAAATCAGTACAATGACTGCAATGGGGATGAATATTGTTTTGTACGTAATTTTTGCCGATTTAGCCATATTCCAAAGAGGAGCTGCTATCAAAGCCACAACAGCGGGACGCATTCCCTTGAAAATTTTATCAACCGTAGGATTATCGCGCATGTCAACAAAAAAAGTGGCAATCAGTGTAATGGCAATAAAGGATGGCAAAGCGCACCCAAAGGCTGCGGCGATACTGCCTTTCCATCCCTTGATCTTGTAACCTACAAAAATAGCAGTGTTGATGGCCATCACTCCCGGAGATGATTGTGCCATAGCAAGCATGTCTAAGTAATCTTTTTCGTTGATCCATTTCCTGCTTACTACAACTTCCCTTTCGATGAGAGGTAACATGGCGTATCCTCCACCGATTGTAAATGAACCGATTTTGAAAAAGGAAATAAATAATTGCCAGTACAATTTCATGCTTTGTTTTAAAATGCAAAGATAGATATTACAAATTGTTTAACCATGAAATAAAAAAACACTATATTCTTTTGTTGATTAAAAAAAGTTATCTATCTTTGCAGTCCTAATTTCAAAAACCGAATTAAAAATTATAAACAGTTAATAAGTATGATCGTAATTCCTATTAAAGAGGGTGAAAACATTGAAAGAGCGTTGAAAAAATTCAAACGCAAATTTGAAAAAACCGGTGTTGTTAAGGAACTCCGTCGTCGTCAGTGTTTCGACAAGCCTTCTGTAGTAAAACGCGAGGAAAAAATCCATGCGGTTTACGTACAAAAATTGCAACTGGGACAAGAATAATAAATAACTACAAATATCCACGGATAATTTGCAGTTTTCATTTATTTGTTCTATTTTCGTTGCAGAATTGAAATGCGGTTATGGTTAACGGTTTTCTGCAATATTTACAGTATGAGAAGAATTATTCCTCTCATACTGTTTTGTCATATACCACTGACCTCAAACAGTTTCTTGATTTCTTAAGCATTGACAAAGCGGCTTTTAATCCCGATGATGTTAATCCCTCGATGATTCAGCAATGGATTATTGAATTGATGCAGGCTAAAACATCTGCCCGTACTATTTCACGAAAAGTATCGACTTTAAAGTCTTTTTGGCATTATCTCCAGAAAAAACACAAAGTATCCGTCAACCCAACGTTAAAAATAGTCTTGCCGAAAACAAAAAAGCCGCTTCCGGTGTTTTTTAAGGACAGGGAAATCATGCAGGTTTTAGATAACCCATTTCTTCCCGACGATTTTGAGCGTGCGAGGGATCTATTAATCTTGGAAATGTTTTATATGACAGGCATCAGACTATCCGAATTGATTGCCATTGAAGATAAAGATGTTGATTTTGCATCAGGCGCATTAAGGGTGATTGGAAAAAGAAATAAACAGCGTATTATACCCATAGATCCATCTTTCTGTCAGCATATTACAAACTACATGAAGCTGAGAGATGATTTGGTAGAACAATCGACTTTCAAACTCTTTGTCAGATCGAATGGGAAAAGTATGTATCCCAAACTGGTCTATAATATTGTGCACAACATGATGTCACAGGTTAGCACACTTCCCAGGATTAGTCCCCATGTAATGCGACACAGCTTTGCCACAGAATTGCTCAACGGCGGAGCGGATATCAATGCGTTAAAAGAATTG
Source organism: Paludibacter sp. (assembly GCA_030655595.1). The sequence goes on along the minus strand of JAUSNQ010000149.1, from coordinate 5,775 downwards.
CTTGGGCACAGTTCCCTCGCAGCAACTCAGGTTTATACGCATACCGGTTTTGGAGAGCTTAATAATATATATAAACGGGCTCATCCCAGAGCCAAATAAAGAAGGAGGTAGTTATGAAACTTAGAATTCAGTCGATTAATTTTGATGCAACAACATCGTTAGAATCGTACACCGAGAGGAAAACGAAGAAATTAACCAAGTTGTTTGATGAAATTCTGAATGTAGATGTATATTTGAAGGTGATTAAGCCCGAAACAGCCACAAATAAAGAAGCCGAAATAAAGATTTCGGTGCCGTCAGCAGATTTTTTTGCGTCCAAAGTTTGTGATACTTTTGAAGAAGCAGTTGATTTATCAGTAGAAGCTCTTGAAAAACAAATCCGGAAATACAAAGAAAAGCTGTCTAAAAAATAAAATATCATTTGAATTGTTTTGTATTCCAAAATAATTTCGTACATTTGCAAGCCGTTTAAATAGGAGTGTTTAAACGGCTTTTTGTTCGAGTAAAGGTACTAATTATTAGCACATTGCCTCTTTAGCTCAGTTGGCCAGAGCACGTGATTTGTAATCTCGGGGTCGTTGGTTCGAATCCGACAAGAGGCTCAAGTTTAGCTAAAAGAGGATTGAAAGAAGGCTCGTTGTACTCAAAACTCAGTTCGTGAAACTGTAAATAGGGCAGTTACCAAAGTGGCCAACTGGGGCTGACTGTAACTCAGCTGTCTTTCGACTTCGGAGGTTCGAATCCTTCACTGCCCACGAGAAAATTGCGGAATTAGCTCAGTTGCCAAGAGATAGACAATAAGATGCTCTATCAACTGAGAAAAAATGTAGTTGGATTAATTTCGCGGAAGTAGCTCAGTTGCCAAGAGTATAAACAATAATATGCTCTATCAACTGAGAAATAATGCGGTTGAATTAATTTCGCGGAAGTAGCTCAGTTGATAGAGCATTAGCCTTCCAAGCTGAGGGTCGCGGGTTTGAGTCCCGTCTTCCGCTCTCTTGCTGTTGTAGCTCAGGGGTAGAGCACTTCCTTGGTAAGGAAGAGGTCGCGGGTTCAATTCCCATCAACAGCTCAACGTAAAAAGCTTTTATAAAAAAATATATCATTTAAAATTAAAAAAAATAATCTTTGAGTTATGGCAAAAGAAAAATTTGACAGGTCGAAACCTCACGTAAACGTAGGTACCATCGGTCACGTTGACCACGGTAAAACTACATTGACCGCTGCTATTACTACCGTTTTAGCAAAAAAAGGACTTTCTGAATTGCGTTCATTCGATTCTATCGACAATGCTCCTGAAGAAAAAGAACGTGGTATTACAATTAATACTGCACACGTTGAATACCAAACAGCTTTACGTCACTATGCGCACGTTGACTGTCCGGGTCACGCTGACTACGTGAAGAACATGGTTACGGGTGCTGCCCAAATGGACGGTGCTATCATTGTAGTTGCTGCTACTGATGGTCCTATGCCACAGACTCGCGAACACATCTTGTTGGCTCGTCAGGTAAACGTACCTCGTATCGTTGTTTTCATGAACAAATGTGACATGGTTGACGACGAAGAAATGTTGGAACTGGTAGAAATGGAAATGCGTGAATTGCTTTCATTCTATGAATTCGACGGCGACAATACTCCTATTATCCGCGGTTCTGCACTGGGTGCATTGAACGGTGTTCAAGAGTGGGAAGATAAAGTAATGGAGCTGATGGATGCTGTTGATACTTGGATTCTATTACCTGAACGTGCTGTTGACAAACCATTCCTGATGCCGGTTGAAGACGTGTTCTCAATCACAGGTCGTGGTACTGTTGCTACAGGTCGTATCGAAACTGGTAAAATCAAAACAGGTGAAGAAGTACAAATCATCGGTTTAGGTCAGGGTACCAAAAAATCTGTTGTAACCGGTGTGGAAATGTTCCGCAAGATTCTTGACGATGGTCAGGCTGGTGATAACGTAGGTTTATTGTTACGCGGTATCGATAAGGAAGAAATTAAACGTGGTATGGTTATTACCCACCCGGGAAAAGTGACTCCTCACACTACTATCAAAGCATCTGTGTATATTTTGAAGAAAGAAGAAGGTGGTCGTCATACGCCATTCCACAACAAATATCGTCCACAGTTCTATATCCGTACATTGGATATCACAGGTGAAATTACTTTACCTGAAGGAACTGAAATGGTAATGCCAGGTGATAACTTGGAATTAACTGTAACATTGATCTATCCGGTAGCTTGTAGCGTAGGTTTGCGTTTTGCTATCCGTGAAGGTGGACGTACAGTAGGTTCAGGTCAGATAACTGAAATTTTAGTATAAAAATCAGCCGGCTAAATCCCCTCAAGGGGGGACTAAAAAGGCTTTGCAGAAAATAATTAAGCCCCCAAGAACCCTCTCTTTCGGGAAGGGTTTGGGTGGGGCTGTTTATACGGGCGTAGCTCAGTTGGTAGAGCACTGGTCTCCAAAACCAGGTGTCGGGAGTTCGAGCCTCTCTGCCCGTGCAAATTCTATTTATATATGAAAGTAGTAAACTATATCAAAGAGTCGTATACAGAACTTGTTCATAAAGTTTCGTGGCCTTCACGTGCTGAACTTGCGAATAGTGCTGTCGTGGTTTTGATTGCTTCCATCATTATTGCCATGATAGTATGGGTTATGGACTTAAGTTTTGAGTCTATCATGACTTTCGTTTACGAGAAATTATTGTAATTAAATTAGGAGGAATAAAAAGTGTCTGAGACAACCAATTTCAAATGGTACGTTTTGCGTGCCTTTAGTGGAAAAGAAAGCAAAATCAAGGAATATATTGATGCTGATATCAAAAATTCGGATCTTGGTCAGTTCGTATCTCAGGTAGTTATTCCAACTGAAAAGAAAATAATAATTCGTAACGGAAAACATGTCACGAAAGAGATTAATCTCATGCCGGGATATGTCCTGATAGAAGCACATCTTGTTGGTGAAGTTTCTCATCGCATCCGTCAAATTCCACATGTATTTGGATTTTTAGAGGAAAAAAATAATGTTCCCACTCCAGTTCGCATTGCCGAGGTCAACAGAATCCTTGGTGTTGTAGATGAAATGCAGGAAAATGAAGCAGATTTGCTTACACCATTCCTGAAGAATGAGAACGTTAAAGTAGTTTCCGGTCCTTTCAATGGGTTTACGGGTATCATCGAGGAAGTGAACAACGAGAAGAAAAAACTGAAAGTTATGGTTTTAGTGTTCGGACGGAAGACTCCGCTCGAGCTTGCTTTCAATCAAGTAGAACGGGAATAAACGGTTGAGTTACAAACCGGTTTTTCCACTTAATCTTCAAAAAAAATAACAATTATGGCTAAAGAGATTGCTGGACTTATTAAATTACAGATTAAAGGGGGTGCGGCAAACCCATCTCCACCTGTAGGACCTGCATTGGGTTCTAAAGGGATCAACATTATGGAGTTTTGCAAACAATTTAATGCCAGAACCCAGGAAAAAGCCGGTAAGGTTTTACCTGTTGTTATCACCTATTACTCAGACAAATCATTTGACTTCATTGTTAAAACTCCACCGGTAGCTATCCAATTGCTGGAAGTTGCTAAATTAAAAGGAGGATCGCCTGAGCCTAACCGTAAAAAGTTGGCTGAGATTACCTGGGATCAGGTAAAACAAATAGCGGAAGACAAAATGGTCGATTTGAATTGTTTTGAGTTAGAAGGAGCCATGAAAATGGTTGCCGGTACAGCGAGAAGTATGGGTATTACCGTCAAAGGTAGTTTTCCGAATAATAATTAATTAACACTTCAATAATGAGTAAACTAACAAAAAATCAAAAGTTGGCTGTTGCAAAAGTTGAAGCGGGAAAAGCCTATACACTAAAGGAAGCAGCTGAATTAGTAAAAGATATTACAACTACGAAATTCGATGCTTCTGTAGATCTTGATGTACGCTTAGGTGTTGACCCCCGTAAGGCCAACCAAATGGTGCGTGGCGTTGTTTCGCTGCCAAATGGTACCGGCAAACAAGTAAGGGTTCTTGCATTATGTACACCCGATCAGGAAGCAGCGGCTACAGAAGCCGGAGCTGACTTCGTCGGCCTCGATGAATATATCGAAAAAATAAAAGGCGGTTGGACAGATGTTGATGTAATCATCACCATGCCGGCTATCATGGGTAAATTAGGTGCACTGGGACGTGTGCTCGGTCCGCGTGGATTGATGCCAAATCCGAAAAGTGGCACGGTTACCAATGATGTAGGTAAGGCAGTTAAAGAAGTGAAACAAGGTAAAATCGACTTCAAAGTTGATAAATCTGGTATCGTTCATACTTCAGTCGGAAAAGTGTCATTCACTTCCGACATGATTATTGAAAATGCCAAAGAATTTATCTCAACACTGATGAAACTGAAACCGACAGCTGCCAAAGGTACTTATGTGAAGAGCATTTATCTTTCGAGCACAATGAGTGTGGGTATTAAAATCGACCCAAAATCAGTTGAAGAATAAAATTAAAAGTTTATGAAAAAGGAAGATAAAAGCGCAATTATAAAACAACTTGAATCAACGATTCAGACTTATGCACATTTTTATCTGGCTGATATTGCCGGGTTAAATGCCGCTGAAACGACTAAATTACGCAGAACTTGCCACAAACAGGACATTCAACTGATGGTGGTGAAAAACACATTGCTCAGAAAAGCACTTGAAAATACAAACACTGATTTCAGTGAATTGTATGACATCTTAAAAGGTGAAACTTCTTTGTTGCTTTCTAATAATGGTAATGCTCCTGCTAAATTAATCAAGGATTTCAGTAAAACCAGTAAAAGCAAAAAGCCAATACTGAAAGCAGCTTATGTGGAAGAGTCATTCTATATTGGTGAAAACCAATTGGAAGCGTTGATTACTATCAAGAGCAAAAACGAACTTATCGGCGAACTTATTGGTCTATTGCAGTCGCCTGCTAAGAACGTTGTGTCCGCACTCCAATCAGGAGGTAATACAATTCACGGCGTGTTGAAAACATTGTCGGAAAGATAATATCGAATAAAAAATATAAAATAAATTCTATAAAAATTAAGACAATGGCAGATTTGAAAGCTTTTGCAGAACAATTGGTTAACTTAACAGTTAAAGAAGTAAATGAGTTAGCTCAAATTTTGAAAGATGAATATGGTATCGAACCCGCTGCTGCAGCTGTTGCTGTTGCTGCCGGACCTGTTGCCGCCGCTGCTGAAGTAGTGGAAGAAAAAACATCTTTCGATGTAGTATTGAAAAGTCCGGGTGCTAACAAATTAGCAATCGTAAAATTAGTGAAAGAACTTACCGGTCTCGGCTTGAAAGAAGCTAAAGACCTCGTAGATGCAGCTCCTTCGGCAATCAAAGAAGGCGTTACAAAAGACGAAGCAGAAGCCTTAAACAAAGCGTTGACAGAAGGCGGAGCTGAAGTAGAACTTAAATAAAAATTGCCTGGTAATCAGGACCTTGGTTTAGATTCCCTCGTTAAGGGGGATTCTAAACCTTTTCATGTCTATATTAATAATGAACTCCCGTTAATGGGTTCATCACAGTTAAGTTCACCGCATCAACTATAAACTCTTTGAAAATGTCTTCACCAAATAAAGATCAGAGAATCAATTTTGCTTCCATTAAAAACCAGTTTGACTACCCCGACTTTCTGGAAGTGCAATTAAAATCTTTTCATGACTTTTTTCAAATGGATACTTCTCCAGAAAAAAGAAAAACTGAAGGTCTATATAAAGTTTTCATGGAAAACTTTCCTATAGCAGA
>JAUSNQ010000146.1 GCA_030655595.1 Paludibacter sp. | reverse complement strand
CTCTCCTTTTGAAAGAATACATTCAGCTTTATCCTTCCTGATGCCGGGCACAATTTCGGTCAGCTCCATAAAGAAAGATCTTTCTGTCAACAAATCAAAAATATACAACAATTTCTGTTTTTCGTCAGCAAGCAAATCTTCCAGTTTGGTATCCTCCATAACCAAATTGTCATATTCAGAGCCGGAATCCATTTCTACCAAGGTAACTTCCTGCCCTTTTTCCCAATCATCTGAACATATAAAAAAGGTTGTCAACAGATTTTGCTCAAAGCCCACAGCGTTCAGGATAGCCTGATGCAAATCCAAAAAGCTGGCCTCAGAATCTATCGAGATTACACGTACAAAATTATCTGCTTCATCAGACAGTAGGGTAAATTTATAAACCATAGAGTTATGTTTTTAATTTCGATGTAAAAATAATATTTTTTGGTGAAATACAACCATTTTACGTCAAAATAAAAATCGCAAAAACAAAAAAAACGGGAATACCCGTTTTTGAACATGTGTACCAGCTTGTTACTGAAAGACGCCCGAATCGGGCGTCTATACAAATCAATCAATATTATTAGCTTTTCGCTCTTAGTTTTTCACTCTTAGCTTTCCGCTTTCATCATCCTTTCAGTTTTTCTTCAATCTCTCTGACACTGAATCTAAAACTCTTATCGATTTCAATTAAATCACCAACAATCTTGCATGCATGCAAGACAGTAGCATGATCACGTTGACCTATCAAGCTACCAATAGATGATAGTGAATTTTTAGTCATTTGTTTCGACAAATACATGGCAATTTGCCGAGCCTGCACCACTTCCCTTTTTCTACTTTTTGTCGAAATAGCATCAACAGTAAGCGAAAAATAATCACACACAATATCCCGGATTTTTTCTACTGTGTTAATTTTTGGAACAATACTAACGATGCGACTTACAACCTTTTCAGTCAACTGCAAATCAATGGCAATATTCGCCAGGGTTGAATGAGCAAGCAACGACACCAAGGTACCTTCTAAGTCACGTACATTATCGGTTACATGATGAGCAATGTACTCAACAACCTCATCATCAATCTCTAATCCGTCGCGATAAATTTTGTTCTCCAGAATGGCTTTTCTGAGTTCAAAATCAGGCTTTTCGATTTCGGCAGACAAGCCCCATTTGAAACGAGTCAACAACCTTTGTTCTAGTCCAACCAAGACTAAAGGCGAGCGATCAGAAGTCAGCACTAACTGTTTACCAGTTTGATGCAAATGATTAAAAAGATGAAAAAACGTATTCTGTGTGGCAGTCTTTCCTGCTAATTCCTGAATATCATCAACAATCAACACATCAATAGTTTGATAGAAATTAAGGAAATCATTCACTGAGTTACTTCTGACTGCATCCGTATATTGAATTTGGAAAGTATTGGCAGAAACATATAAAACTCTTTTTTCCGGACGCAATTGTTTGGTCATGACACCAATTGCATTGGCTAAATGAGTTTTACCCACACCAGATTGTCCATATACAAACAATGGATTGAAAATAGTTTTCCCTGGTTCGTTAGCGATGCTGATACCAGCCGTACGTGCTAATTTGTTACTTCTACCTTCAATCAGATTATTGAAATTGTAAGCAGGATTTAACTGCGGATCAATCTCAGGCAGCTTTGGCTTATGATAAGGGCTGATGTAATTTGACGCTGTATTGACTGGTCTTGGTTTCTCATTATTCCCTTCACTTGGAATTCTGGTGCCCGTTCCGGTTGCCTGATCAATGAGTACGCGATACTCCAGATGAGTTCCGTTGCCAACAATCCGGTAAAGAGTCATACGCAACAAGTCAATGTATTTCTCTTCGATGTATTCAACAAAAAACTGACTGGGCACCTGCAAAACAAAGATGTTTTTTTCGTATTGCAATGGAATGATTGGAACGAACCATGTGTTGTATGATGCTTCACTAATATTATCCTTGATAACTTCCAGGCATTTGCTCCACAATTTTTCAGGTAAATTAGTCATCATATTAGATATATAGAAAATATTTGGTGATTTATTAATTTTAATAATTTTAGGATAATAATCTTCATGCCACAATGTGCTCGAATTATCATATCGCTAATAGCAGGGGTACAAATTTCAGAAACATTTTTGAAATAACAAACAGGGTGTTTTTTTGAGTCACTTATACGTTTTGCATAGGTCTAATTTTCAGCATATTAAATCAAACAATTGATTCACAGCAATATAAATGAAATAATTATGCAATATAATTGAATATAAGCAAATTAACAAATTAATAGTTATTTTACGATTTGCTTATTCATAAAATCACAAACTCTTGATTATTCAAGCATTCATCTATCAAAAAACAGTAATAAAAAAAAAACGTATTTATATTGCTATTTAGAATGAATTCAGATTGCGTACTATTTTTGTTTTGAACCAAATAAGGAAAAATGGACATACCTTTTAGGCGATTTCTGAAGGTCAATCAAAAGTTGATCTGCACTATTAGAAACATTTACAAGATTCTGGTATAGTAATTTATCATTGAGAAGTAATCCCATCGAGCCTTCACCATTATTCATCTTGCCGGTAATTTGATTTAAGTCTTTAATGGTAATATCTACGTTTTGCATAGTTGAAGCAAAATCAATTTTCTTTAGATTTCCACTTATCAATTTAAAGTCTCCGGCCATTACATTTAAATTGCTCATAAGATCAGGCATGTCCTTTTGCATCATTCGTTTGAGTGCAGCAGAACTAACAGCAAGATCAGCGGTAGTTTTCTCAATTGAATGCAGGCTTTGTTGAACGGACTCCCCTTCTACTAATAATCTTACTGATCGAAGCAAGGAATCTGCCTGTGTGGTAACACTTTCAATCTTTGGCATTAAATCATCGGTCAATTTACCCAACAGTCCAGTTCCGATTCTGGAAGTTAGTGTATCACCGTTTGCTATCAAATTAGATGTAAACATATCGGAAGTATATACCAATTGAATGGCTTTCCCACCCATCAATCCATCATCATACAGTTCAATGACTGTACCTTGTGGCAATTGTATGTCTCTTGTTACAGAAATTTTCACAACAAATGATTTTGTCTTATGAAAATTATATTTTACCTCCTCGACCTGACCGACTTTGTATCCTTTTATGTTAACCGGAGAAGAAGGTACCAAACCATCAATATGCTCATATTCAGCATAATAATAGTTTAACGGAGTAAAAACTTCCACTCCCTTTAAGAAATTCAACCCAAAATACAATATGAAAATGGCAGCAACAGTCATCAATCCAATCCTGACCTCTCTTGTAAATTTTATTTTTTTCATCTGAAATTTCTTTATAAACCTTTATTTAATCATTTTCAGTGCTTCAGCAACTGGAATTTTTTGTTCGCCAACAAAAGCAATTACAAAAGCATCCGGAAATTTAGCTGCTATTTCACGTCTCATTTTGTTAATTTTCGAATAATCTGTTTCGGTACCAACTGTATATTTAAACAACCCTCCTTCTTTGTAAAATGACACATTTTTCAAGTCTTTAAAACTTGCATCATTGAGTTTTATGGGTGTAGCTGAAGCTTGTATTTGTATTTTAAATACAGGAACTTGTTGCACAGAAGAAGATTCAGATGCAGTCTGACTGGTATTCATTTCAGAAACAGATGATTTTTCCACCTGACTACCAGCAACCTTTTGATTCAATGAATGATCATTATTGCCATTATTGTTGGCATAACCCAGTTTTCTATCGTGATTCTGTTTGTATTTGACAAAAGCATCGTAAATAGCCTGCGCAAGTTCTCTTTGCCCCCCTGTGCTTGCCAGATAAAGTTCTTCTGTGTAATTGGAAATAAAACCAAGTTCTATGAGGACGCTCGGACAAGCAGAACGATGCAACACCCAAAATCCGGCTTGACGCACGCCTCGATCGTAACGCTTTGCAGCACCTGTAAATTGATTTTGAATGTGTGTAGCAAAAGCAATGCTGTTATCTAAATACTTATCCATCATGAATTCGAACATGATGTACGAATCAACTGAAGAAGGGTCAAATCCAAGGTATCTTGTCTGATAATCATCCTCCAGCAAAATCACCGAATTCTCCGTCATGGCAACATCTAAATTCGATTTGGTTTTAGCAAGACCCAAAGTGTATGTTTCTGCTCCATAGGCTGATTTACTTTTGGCAGCATTCACATGGATAGAAATAAACATATCTGCATGATTGTTATTCGCTACGGCAGCTCTGTCTTCGAGTGCTATGAAAACATCTGTTTTTCTGGTATATTTCACTTTCACATCGGGTAGATTTTTTTCTATCAAATCTCCCAACATCCTAACAACGGAAAGGTTGATATCCTTTTCCTTTGATATGCGGCCTACAGCTCCGGGATCACGACCACCATGTCCGGCATCCAACACGAGAACAAAATCCTTTTTTTGTGCTTCAAGGTGACTGTTAGATAATGCTAACACTGCACACAAAAAGAGTGTTAAACACCTTATCATTAAAAAAAACTTCTTAAACATATAGAAAATGGATTTAAAACTCAAAAAGTTATGCAAAAGTACGATTTTATCCGATTTTAATCGACTGCACAGCAGTAATTTTTCAAATTTATTATAAAAAAAAGTTATTTAATCAATCTACTACTTTTTTTTGACTAATTTTGCCAATCAATTAATCTGTTCATGCCTGCCGGATGAAGTTCATTAAATTCTTGATTTTTAATCATATTAAATCAGTCATTCTACTTTTTAGTATGATGGCTTTTTCATTTTCGGCTCATGCACAGGGATCAACCGGCGTTAGTTCACAAAAAACGAACCAAATAGATGATATTATTACATACAAAGCGAATGATTCTATTGTGCTTTTCGGGAATGGAACTGCATTCTTGCACGGAGATACTGAAATTAATTATCAGGCAATTACTTTGAAAGCTGATTTTGTGAAGGTAAAGATTGACAGCAGTTTGGTTTATGCCAAAGGCACAGAGGGGGAAGATGGGGAGAAAATCGGCGAACCTGTTTTTAGTGAGGGAGAATCATCTTATAACTCTAGAGAATTGATGTACAATCTCAAATCAAAGAAAGGTTTTATCCGCCATGTTGTCACGCAAGAAGGAGAAGGCTATATCATCAGTGACAGAACAAAAAAAAGTCCGGATAATGTCTTTTGTATGGCTGGAGGTAAATATACAACCTGCGATAACCATGATCATCCCCATTTTTATCTGAGCATTTCAAAAGGGAAAGTCAAACCGGGAGAATATATTGTAACAGGTCCGGCTCATCTGGTGATTGCAGATGTACCTTTGCCAATCGCATTACCTTTTGGTTTTTTCCCTTTTACAAGCAAATATTCGTCAGGCATTTTGATGCCGAATTACACGGATGAAATGACCCGAGGATTTGGGCTGACAAACGGCGGTTATTATTTCGCAATTAATGATTACATGGATTTGGAACTGAAAGGAGATATTTATACAAAAGGTACCTGGGCACTTGCTGCTGCAACGAGCTATGTTAAAAAATATAAGTTTAGGGGGAATTTGAACATCAGTTACCGTGAAGATGTCACCGGAGAAAAAGGCATGCCCGATTACAACACAGCCAACAATATGAGTATCAGATGGTCACACTCGCAGGATCAAAAAGCAAACCCAAATTTCACCTTTTCATCAAGTGTCAACTTTTCAACCAGCGGATACAACCGCAGCAATGTCAATTCCTATTACCGTCCCGAATTAAACTCAGAAAACACCAAGAGTTCGAGTGTTTCCTTTTCAAAAAGATTTCCTGATCTTCCTTCTTTGAATGTATCGGGGAGTTTATTGATTAATCAACGTACAAAAGACTCTACCATCAATTTAAGTCTGCCAAACATCAACATATCATACAGCCGCTTTTATCCGCTTAAAAGAAAAAATCCGGTAGGTAAAGAAAGGTGGTACGAAAAAATATCTATGTCGTACTCAGGAGCTTTTGCCAATAGCATCGACACCAAAGAAAATAAATTACTGACATCCTCTTTTACCAGAGACTGGAGAAATGGCATGAGGCATTCCATACCCGTTTCAGCGAGTTTCAATGTATTGAAGTTCATCAACGTATCACCAAGCTTTAACTACACGGAGAGGTGGTATCTCCGATCCATTGAAAAATCCTGGGATCAGGTTGCGCAGCGAGAAACAAACGACACAACAGATGGTTTTTATCGTGTTTATGATTTCAACACAGGCATATCTGCATCGACCAAATTATATGGGTTTTACATGCCGATTCGGGCAATATTCGGGGACAAGGTGGATCGCATCCGGCATGTCATGACACCCAGTATTGGTTTTGGTTATACACCCGATTTTGGAGACCCGATGTGGGGTTATTATGACACCTATACCAGAAGTGTACGCAGTTCAAGTAATCCGGAGATGTTTACAAACACAGATGTACAATACTCAAAATTTGCCGGTGGGCTTTACGGCACTCCAGGTAGAGGAAAATCAGGAAACATCAATTTTTCTTTGGGCAACAATGTTGAAATGAAAGTGAGAAACGACAAAGATACCACAAAAACCAATGCCTTTAAAAAAATTAGTTTGATTGATAATCTGAGTGTCGGCGGGAGCTATAATTTGGCTGCTGATTCCATGCATTGGTCAAGTTTCTCTACCAGCCTCCGTTTGAAGCTAACTAAAAGTTATTCGTTGAGTTTGAGTACTAGTTTCGATCCGTATATGTTTGCCTTGAATAGTGCAGGCAACCCCGTCCGCGTGAACCAATTGAGATGGAACAACGGGAAGTTTCCAAGATTTCAGGGAACCAGCACTTCATATAGTTACACTTTCAGCAACGATACTTTTAAAAAACTTTTCGGAAAAAAGGAAGCTGGGAAAACTCCCGATGCCGGGGAGATTCCTGAAGGAGGGAGTGGTACAAGTGGCGAGGAGAAAGCTGATGAAAATAGCGACGACAATTTGCCAAAATCAACCAAAGTAATCCCGGTTGTCAGCGAAGACGGATATTCTCAAGTAAGCATACCCTGGAGTTTAAGCATTAATTATTCTGTAAGATATGGCAATACGAACGTTTTCAACAAAGATAAAATGGAATATGAAATGGACTTTTCGCATAATTTCAGTTTAAGCGGCAATATTTCACTTACTCCAAATTGGCGAATCAGTGGAAATTCATCCTACGATTTCAATGTTAAACAATTTACTTATACCAGTATCTCTGTGAACAGAAGTTTGCACTGCTGGAACATGTCTGCAAGCATTGTTCCCTTTGGAACCTACAAATCTTACAATTTTCACATAGGAGTGAATGCCAGCATGTTGTCGGATTTGAAATATGATAAAAGAAGTGAATACGGGGTGAACAATATTACCTGGTATTAGGTTATAATATCTCGTTGGTAATCACATATAAAATAAAAACAATTTAATAAAATAATAAATAATGAAAATTACAGCAAACAAATCAATTTCAGCAGAATACGAACTATTCGTAGATGGTGACAATGAAGGAGAATTAGAATTAATGGAAAAGGCGACTGCCCAGCAACCTTTGAGTTTTATTTATGGAGCAGGCATGATGCTTCCCAAATTTGAAGAAAATTTATTTGGACTCTCTGCAGGAGACAAATTTGATTTTGTCATTCCTATTGAAGATGGTTATGGTGAATATGAAGATGAAAACGTTTTGGATTTAGATCGTTCCATCTTTGAAATTGATGGAAAAATAGATGAAAAAATAATATTTGCAGGAAATGTTGTACCTTTGATGGACTCTGAAGGAAATCGTTTAAATGCACAGGTAGTTGAAGTTAATGCGACCCATGTTAAAGTAGATTTAAACCATCCTTTAGCCGGAGAAAACCTGCATTTCAAAGGATCAGTACTGGAGGTACGCGAAGCTACAGAAAAAGAACTTGCTGCCCTGATGGGTGGTGGTTGTGGTTGTGGAAGTGGTGGTTGCGGTAGCGATGATTGCGGTAGCGATGATTGCGGATGCGGTCCTGAGGAGGAAAAAGTTGGTGGAAGCTGTGGCTCTGGCTGCGGTTGTAGCTAATCATTTGTAGATGTAGGGGTATAAACGTCTAAAAGTTCAACGACTAAACAAATCAAATCATGTCAAATGCAATCGGAAAGTTATTCACTTTTACTTCTTTCGGAGAGTCACACGGTAAGGGTATCGGTGGAATCGTTGACGGTTGTCCTGCTGGTATTGAACTGGATGAAGCATTCATTCAGTCTGAATTAGACCGACGTAAACCGGGACAATCAGCCATTGCGACACCCAGGAAAGAAGATGACAAAGTTGAATTTTTATCCGGAATTTTTGAAGGAAGGACAACCGGTACGCCCATCGCATTTATTATTTGGAATCAAAATCAGCATAGCAAGGATTACGACCATTTAAAAAATGTATATCGTCCTTCTCATGCCGACTATACTTATCAGCAAAAATATGGAATCAGGGATTACCGTGGAGGCGGTCGCAGCTCAGCGCGTGAGACTGCCTCCAGGGTAGTTGCCGGAGCCATTGCCAAATTGGTTTTGCGGAAATTGGGTGTGGTCATAACTGCCTATACTTCTCAGGTGGGTCATATTGCGATGTCACAAACCAACGACACCGTTGATTTATCGTTGATTGAAAATAATATCGTCCGCTGTCCGCAACCTGAAGTTGCCGAGAAAATGATTAACTACATTGCATCGTTAAAGCAAGCAGGTGACTCAATCGGTGGAGTTATCTCATGTGTAATCAAAGGGATTCCTTTGGGATGGGGCGAACCGATTTTCGACAAATTACAGGCAAGATTAGCGCATGCCATGCTGAGTATCAATGCTTCACATGGTTTCGATTACGGAAAAGGGTTTGAGGGTGTTGCTTTGAAAGGTTCAGAAATGAACGATGCATTTATCAAAGAAGGCGATCATGTAAGCACCAAAACCAATTTTTCAGGAGGCATTCAGGGTGGTATCAGCAACGGACAAGATGTTTATTTTCGTGTGTTATTCAAGCCGGTTGCCACCATATCAAAAAAACAATCTACCATAGACATAGATAACAACGAAATTGAATTGGAAGCCCGTGGCAGACACGACCCTTGTGTGTTGCCAAGAGCAGTCCCTATTGTTGAAGCCATGGCTGCAATGACCATACTGGATTTGTATTTCAACACGACAGCAAAATTATGAACCAGTCAGACAAGTGGGCGGTCATCATTAATTTGAAGTCAGGCAAGAAAAATTTCAGAATTCAGATCAATTATCTTTTCAAAAAACTCGAAAAGGCTGGCATTGTCTATGAACATAGGATAACTGAGTTTGCCGGACATGCGGTACTAATTGCCCGTCAATTTGCAAAAAGAGACTTCTGCAACTTTTTAGTTGTGGGAGGTGACGGCACGATTAGTGAAGTCATAAACGGGATATTTGATTCAGGCATCACCCCTGTACAACCTTTGAAAATTGCACAAATTCCCAGAGGAACCGGAAACGACTGGGCAAGGTTTTGGGGGTTGACAAGAGACTACAAACATTCCATCGGTGTTTTTCTGAAAGGTAAATGCCGGAAGATAGATTTAGGAAGAGTCGATTTCACGCTAGAAGCTGAGCCACAAAGTCGATTTTTTATCAATTCGGTGGGATTCGGTCTTGATTCCGCTGTAGCTCATAACACCAACCGCTTGAAACGTTTCGTAGGCAGTCATGCTTTCCTTTATTTAATAGCGCTATTGTGGGCGGTATTCAAGTTTAAACCGAAACCGGCACAACTCAGTGCCGCTGAAAAGCAAATTGAAGACGTGCTTTTCACCATGAACATTGCCAATGGCTGTTACAGTGGCGGAGGCATGAAGCAAAATCCCGATGCCGTTCCATACGACGGACTATTGGATGTGATGATGGCGCGAAAACCTTCATTCAAAGATATACTTACAGCACTTCCATTGGTTTTCAATGGCAAAATACTGCAACATCCGGTGATTGAATCTTTTCGTACTCAGGACCTTTTGTTGCATAGCCAAAACGGCAATTATTTCGAAGCAGACGGGATCGTGGTGCATTATTCGCCGCCGGTGCATGTCAGGGTGATACCTGAAGCTATTGAAATGATTGTGCCAGAATTATTCCACAACAAATAAGCTATTCGCAGCTGTAATACAACAAATACGGTTTACGTTGTTTTTTGAATTTTTCGACATCTCCGGTCCACATCGCTTTGATTTCGTCAGCATTTTTCCCTTCTAAAATCATCTTGCGTACATAATCAACTCCAATCAGTTTTTCAAAAAAAGGTCTGAAGAAGTAATGATCCATGTTCAGATTGCGGTAAGCATCAATCAAATACGACAAATCAATTCCTTTTTTCCAAACTGCTTCATCATCAAGTTCAGAAAGATTTACGCCATAACATAAACGATCCATTTGTGGTGGATTTAAGGCTGATGTCATGCTGCGCGGTGTGAAAGTAAAATCGTAGCCTTGCATGTTCGGATGTCCGTATATCTGGAAAGGCAAATCAGTCCCCCGACCGAGACTAACCGGAGTCGCCTCAAAATAACAAATAGATGGATAAAGATAGATGGATGTCATATTCGGCAAATTGGGCGACGGAGGAATAGGTAGTCGATACAAAGTTTCGTGCGTATAATTCAAGCAAGTAATAACCGACAGTTTGCACTTACGACCTTCGGGAAGCCATTTTTCACCATTGACCATCAAGGCCAGTTCACCCAATGTCATACCATGCACAACTGGAATCGGTAGCCAACCAACACCCGATTTATGCTTCATATCTAAGATGGGTCCGTCGACATAATGACCGTTGGGGTTGGGTCGGTCTAAAATCAACATTTGTTTGTCATTTTCGGCGCAGGCATCCATCAATTTAACCATGGAGATGTAATAGGTATAATACCGCAATCCAACATCCTGTATATCAACAACAAGCACATCGAATTTACGCATACTTTCCTGAGCCGGTTTTCCTGTATCACCATCATATAGAGATAAAATGGGTACACCGGTTTTTGCATCTACCGAACTGGCAACATGATCACCAGCTCCTGCATCGCCCCGAAAACCATGTTCCGGTGAAAACACAGCAGTTACATGCACTTGATTTTCAATCAACACATCCAGAATGTGTTTGTCTTTCACCATCCCTGTGTGATTTGAAAAAAGCGCAACCCGTTTGCCTTTTAATAATGATAAATACTTGTCAGTTTGTTCGGCACCAACAACGACTGAGGTTTCCTGTGCCTGTAAAAGCAGAACACAACACAATAAAAGAGGGAGTACGTAAAATGGCTTTTTCATGATCTGATTCTCAATTGAAATTTATTCATGTATTTTTTAGTTCGACAAAAATAGCGGTTTTAATTTGAAAAGCAATCTATTTGTCGTTCTTCATGATACCACAATCTAATCTATGAAAATCACTTGATTTTTTGATGGTTATAGTTGCATATTCAGTAGATTTTTGGTAATTTTGCAACGTTAAAAAACCACAATATTGATATGCAAAACAAAAATTGATTGAAAACTTTAAAACAAATATTTAAATTTATAAAATGATGGAAAATATAACAGAATCATCGTCTCTCTTTCCGCATTTAGACAAGATGTCGGTCAATGAACTTTTAAACGGCATCAATCAGGAGGACGCTAAAATTCATGTAGCTGTTCAGAAAGTCATACCCAATATCGAAAAACTCGTAGCAGAAATTCTAGAACGAATGCCCTTGGGTGGTCGCGTTTTTTACATTGGTGCAGGCACGAGTGGTCGTTTGGGAGTACTAGATGCTTCAGAAATTCCACCGACATTTGGCGTGACACCTGGTATCATCATCGGTTTGATTGCCGGGGGAGATACGGCTTTGAGAAGTGCAGTTGAGTCGGCCGAAGACAATACCGAACAAGCATGGAAAGACATGGAAGCTTTTCAAATCAACAAGTTAGACACGGTAATAGGCATTGCGGCATCAGGCACAACGCCATATGTAATTGGAGGCATTCAAAAAGCACGGGAAGAAGGATTACTGACCGGCTGTATCACTTGCAATCCGGGATCGCCATTAGCAGTGGCTTCTGAATATCCGATTGAAGCAGTAGTAGGGCCGGAATTTGTCACCGGCAGTACCCGTTTGAAAGCAGGATCTGCTCAGAAATTAATTCTAAACATGATTTCGACTACATTGATGATCAAAATGGGTCGTGTTAAAGGCAATAAGATGATCAATATGCAATTGACAAACAAGAAACTAGTTGAAAGAGGAACCCGCATGATTGTCGAAGAACTGGGATTTCCGAAAGAAGAAGCCAGGGAATTGCTGTTGAAATATGGTTCGGTAAAAAAAGTGCTGGACGTTTATAAGAAGTAGTTAAATAGTGGTTAGTGATTAGTGATTAGTGATTAGTGTTTAATGTAGAGATCTGCTATAGCGCATCTTGATTAGTGATAAACAATGAAAACACCAAATATAGAAGTAGGAATTTTATCGTCAGAAATTATCCGTTTCAAATTGAATGGAACATTCCGACAAGCAACCTCCGGCGTAAGCTATCAAAACAGTGCAGGTAGTGCAACTATCACGGGCGAATCATCTTTCGTATTGAAAATTGATGACAAGGAACAGACTTACCATGATTTTGTTGTGCTGGAACCCACCAACGAAAGCACCAACGACTTTGAATTATTCGATGTAATTATCGGCGTTCAGTTTCATTGGGAAAGAGCTGAAAACCAACGATTCAGAGGTGCATTAAAACTTTATGTAGACAAAGGAAAACTAACTGCCGTAAACATCCTTAAGTTGGAAGAATATTTGCTGAGCGTGATATCCTCTGAAATGAGTTCGACTTCCTCCCTCGAACTGCTGAAAGCCCACACCGTGATTTCGCGAAGTTGGCTGTTAGCTCAATTGGAAAAAGGAAAACAGGTGAAAAGTGTCGGTTATACGCCTTTTATCAAAAACGAGGAAGGCTATATCAGGTGGTACGACCGTGAAGACCACGACCGATTTGATGTTTGTGCCGACGACCATTGTCAGCGCTACCAGGGCATTACCATGGTTTCCTCAAAACAGGTCTTCGAAGCACTTCAGTTAACGACTGGTGAGGTATTAAGCTATGATGGAAAAATTTGTGATGCACGCTTCTATAAATGTTGCGGTGGTGTTACCGAACTCTTCGAAAACACCTGGGAACCGATAAACCACCCTTATCTGGCGAAAGTTGTCGACAACCCTTCCATCCCAACAGGATATAACATGGATCTCAGCAAAGAAGAAAATGCCCAAAAATGGATACTTACCAAACCCGATGCCTTTTGCAACACCGAAGATCAGGAGGTATTATCCCAGATGCTGAATAATTACGACCAGGAAACGCCCGATTTTTATCGTTGGGAAACCACGCTCACGCAAGTTGAAATTAAAGAACTGCTTTTGACCAAGGTAGGGATTGATGTTGGTGATGTGTTGGATTTGATACCGGTTGAAAGAGGTGTTTCCGGAAGATTAATCCGCCTGAAAATAGTTGGCAGTAAAAGCAGCATGACCATCGGGAAAGAATTAGAAATACGCAAAGCACTGTCGAAATCACATTTATACAGTTCAGCTTTTGTAACAGAAAAAAGGTTATTGCCCGGTAAAGAGAACAAAGTCCCGGAATCGTTTGTTTTAAGAGGAGCCGGCTGGGGACATGGGGTAGGACTTTGTCAGATTGGCGCAGCTGTCATGAGTACGCAAGGTTACACCTATCAGGAGATACTTGCGCATTACTTTCCTGCCTCGAAGCTGGAAAAGATTTATTAAAACTAAAACATATTGCTATGAAAAACACACTCATCATCCTCACCCTGTTCATAGGGAACCTTTGTTTCGGACAAAGTCCTGAAAACGAAGCATCAATCAACAAACGTCATCTTCGTTACGCCGACAACGCCATTCTACAATCAATTCAAAACAAAGAAATTCCGGGTGCAGTACTGGCAGTCGTACATCGCGACAAGCTTGTTTACCTGAAAGCATACGGCAACAAACAGACTTATCCTGAAGCCGTTAAGATGAAAACAAACACGATTTTCGATTTGGCATCGCTGACCAAATCAGTTTCAACGGCAACCTCTATAATGATATTAACAGAAAGAGGTAAGATACGCCTCGAAGATTTCGTTTCAATGTATATTCCTGAATTTAAAGATAGTATACAAATTAAGCATTTACTTACCCACACATCGGGATTGCCGTCGTATGCTCCGGTTGATTCATTAAAAAACAAGTTAATTGATAATCCTGACACTTTGATCCAACACATCTTGGCCGTAAAGAGGGGTTTCAAGCCCGGAGCAGGATTTAAGTATAGTTGTTTGAATTACATCATCCTACAACAAATTGTGGAGCAAGTGAGCGGACAAAACTTGCGTGATTTTGCGAAAGAAAATATTTTTGATGTATTGAAGATGAGTAATACAGATTATAATCCCGCTGAGAAAAAACACAAACGAATTGCTCCAACAGAAAAACAAGCAGATAATCAGGTTTTATTAGGAACGGTCCACGACCCCATGGCTCGCAAACTAAAAAATGGCATCTCAGGTAATGCCGGATTATTTTCAAACGCAAAGGATTTAGCTCTTTTTTCAGCCATGCTGTTAAATCAGGGTACGTTGAAAGGCAAGCATGTGCTCAGTCCGCTTACAGTTAAAACCATGACAACCGTACCCTGTGAGTTTGATAAACACGGACGAACTTATGGCTGGGATATGTATTCCAGCTTTGCCAAGAATCAGGGTGATTTACTCGGACTAAATACCTACGGGCATACCGGCTACACCGGCACCTCCATCGTGATAGATCCCGATAATCAAATCGCCATCATCCTGTTGACCAACAGGGTACATCCTGAAGATAAAGGATCTGTTGCCCGATTACGGGCGATTGTGGCGAATGTTGTAGCGGGGGCGGTAAGTTTAAAATAGTGGTTAGTGATTAGTGGTTAAATGAAATGAAATGAAATGATGATCCTGGTTTTGTAGAAACGCCGATTGTAGAGACGTGATATAGCGCGTCTCTACGTCGTTCGTTATTCGCAATGTCATATTAATTTTTTAAAATCTTTACAATCTTTGTTTCTTTATTTTTTTCAATATGGATGAAGTATACGCCAGAAGATAATTTCTTTAAATGAATAGCTTCATTATTAGAATTTACAAGCTGTTTAAATACCTTAGCACCAGCTATATCCATCACCTGTAACACACTGTTTTCTGCACCTGTAATGTTTAAAGCGTCCGTAAAAGGATTCGGGGATATTTGTATGTTAGCGGCAAACGCATTTTCTACACCTGCTACTACTTCAAATTCTACTGTTACCGTTGCTATCCCTGTCAGATTTGAAAGCGTGTAAGTAAAATCTGTATCATGAACAACTACACCATTAAGTTTCCATTCTTTCACCTTGAAACCTTCATTTGGAGTCGCTGTAAATACTAAATTTTTACCTTTCTGCACTTGTGAGCCTGTGGTTATTGGTGTGTCGTCTACCTTAGCAGTAAGCGAACCATTGCCGTTCACTGTATTAAACGCAACCGGATATTCTTCTATGGGCGTAGTTAATGTAAAGCATTCATTTACTACAATTTCATTGCTTCCATTTCTAACGGTAAACTTAATCGTATTGCCATCAACTTCACCTAAAACCCATCTTTGGCTATTACCATCGCTTGGTCTCATACCACCGAGCTGCCAATGCATGGTTCCTGCACCAGCTACCGGTGCCACAGTGCGTGTATAATTAGCAGGGGTCCAAACATTGTTTTTAACCTGTACCCGACGGAATGAATGACCGTGTCCGCAGAACACCACCTGCACATTGTGTTTATCCAATACCGGTCCTAATGTTGCCATTGAAGTTGGCGTAAAGCTCGTATTTGGAATTTCATAGTGGAGCGTAATTATTTTCCAGGTTTTATCTGCATGAGTTGTCAGGACTTCGTCCAGCCATTTCACCTGTTCAGTTTGGCGCTGAAGCGCCGTGTAGCCAGCACCTTTCGACTCCCAATCCAGACCAATAACAATCATATTACCGTACAAGGATGCATAAGTACCGTCTCCAACTTTCGCAATATCGTATTTATCAGATGATTCCAAAGTGGGGTGCCCATTCAAAAATTTAATAATATCTGCGTTGGGCGTACCCATATATTCATGATTTCCATAGGTAGCTACCATGTCGATATTTGCAAAGCCGGTACGTTGATCGAACAAACTTGAATAATGTGAGTGATATGCCCAGTTATTATCATTATCTACAATATCGCCCACATTGAGGCTAAAGAAAGGCTTTTGATCCATTGCCTCCAATGTTGCCCCAGCTGCGATCCAAAGAGCCATATCAGCTGCACCTGTCGCCTGTAAATCGCCGTAAGCGCTGAACGAGAATTTGTCGGTACTGGTTGTCGTTGTGAATTCTCTTGTCGCCGACCAGTTTGTGCCGTCTCCCACCTGATAGATATAAGTTGTTCCGGGATCTAATCCATTCACTGTTAATTTACTACCTTTAGTAACGCCACTGCTTGATATCGCATCGAATTCAAGTATTTTTGTTACTCCTGTAAATTGCTGGAAACTTCCTTCACCATCCGATTTCTTAGCTATCTTCATAATCGATGGATCTGCAGCAATTGCAGGATTTGCCATCCACACAATGGTTTTTGAAGTGGAAGGATCAACTGTCGTACCTGATCTGATGGCCGACGGCGTGCTTGTCAGCATCGGTGCGAGTGTCCGTACGATATTGGTATAAGAATATTTACCATCTTTTCCGGCATACATGTTAACAGCCTGTGTCGAGGCAGTGAAATTAAATGAAGCAATACCGTTGGCACCCGTTACACCCGTTACAGCATCGGCATAGACTGTAGCACCTGCTACCGGGTTTCCACTCAGATTGGTTACCAATACTTCACCGGGCACACCTACAATGCGTTTGAGAACAGTAAGGTTGTATGTTGCCAAAACAGGTCTGGAGAAAGCGGCAAATAATGAGAACGCTCCGGCCGTATCATCACCATATGTTGCAGTTGCAACAATGGGGGTACATCTAAGTACATCGTCAGGATTGCTGTTTTTCGCAATGTTTACCTTGATGGTTGCAAGTGTTTCCACCGCAGCCGCCGTATTGTCATTTTTCAGATAAATTGTCAATTGACTATTGGTGGAATTGTAATTGTAAGTTCCTTCCGTAACCGATCCGGCAAAAACAACACCATTTGTCGCATCAATGGAAGCGTACTGATTCAACTCAAGACTAATATTCAATTCTTTAATATCTTGTGAATTATTTGTATTGACTTTCATCTCATATACGTTACCTACATGCGCCTGAGCATCAGGGACAAGCGTAACGGTAGTAGCCACTACATTGGGGTCGTTCACCGTAAATGCGGCTGTGCTTGTTTGGATATTCCCGAATTTATCTTCCACATGAAACACAACCGTATGTGTTCCATTACGAAGATTCAAACCAGTAAGCGTAGCTGTAGATGCATCTGCAGTAAAGCCGGCACTTCCTGATTTATAAAGCACTCCGTTTACTGTAAAACTAGCACTTTCGGTGTTGATACCGCTGTTGCCGTCGCTATATGCAGCCGACAGGTTAATCTGTCCAGTGTCGAAGGTGGCTCCAGCTAAGGTTGTTACGTTTCCGGTTAAACTGCTGATGGTAGGGCGGGTTGTGTCTTCTGTTGCCGTGGTAACGCGTACGTTATCAATAATAAAGTAACCCTTTGTCAATTGTCTTCCTAAAGATGCATCTCCGGATTTTTCCTGTAAGAATCTGAACATTCCATAGGAAGGAGTTGCTGCTGCAGGTGGACCAAGTTGTTTATTAGCACCACCGGCTGGAAAATCAAATTCATGATATTTCCATCCTGTCCAGTTGATTGCAGCATATGCTGGTTCATTTCCAAAGACAGAAACTACAGTAGATCCGGATCCTGCGGCACCCGGGGGGCTAAACAATTGAAGTCTGAACCAAAGATTGCCTTTACATTCGGGCGAGGCGTAAATCCACATGCCTATTTTTCGTGGATTGGGAGCTGCCGGAATAACAAATGCATTGGCGGGAGGCGCATAAAGACAAGCTAGTGTAGTTCCCGTTTGAGCAGC
>JAUSNQ010000123.1 GCA_030655595.1 Paludibacter sp. | reverse complement strand
TGGTGACCGAACATGCCTTTACCTCCGAATTTGGGTAGCAAAGCAGGATGTATGTTGATTATTTTATGGGGAAAAGCCTGCAGGATTGGCAAGGAGATTTTCAATAAAAAGCCGGCTAACACAACGTAATCGATTTTGTATTCGCTTAATAATGAGACTATTTTCGAGCCTTCGTTAAAATCTTCTTTAGAAAATGTAACTGAAGGAATACCCAGATTTCGAGCCCTTTCGTGTACGTAAGCATCAGCTTTATTTGAAATAATAACAGGAAATTCAAATCCTTCTTTTTGAGAAAAATAGCGAATGATATTTTCGGCATTCGATCCCGATCCTGATGAAAAAAGTGCGATTTTTTGATTCATGTTATGTTATATTCTGCTCAAAATTAGTAAAAATGTGCAAAAAGCAGTATTTTTTTCAACAAAATAGGAATTATGTCGAGAAATTTATTTTACTTTGCAACCGCAAAATTAAAAAACAAATTTTATTTATCAACTTAAAAAACAAAATTATGTCAGAAGTTGCAGCTAAAGTAAAAGCAATCATCGTAGAAAAATTGGGTGTTGACGAGTCAGAAGTGGTGCCAACAGCAAGTTTTACAAACGATCTGGGAGCAGATTCATTGGACACTGTAGAATTGATCATGGAGTTTGAAAAAGAATTCGGAATTACAATTCCTGAAGATCAAGCCGAAAAGATTGGTACAGTTGGCGATGCGATTGCATTCATCGAAGCTTTATAATAATTATTCCTTAATAAAATTATGGAATTAAAAAGAGTTGTGGTAACGGGACTTGGTGCAGTTACTCCTCTTGGTAATACTATTCCGGAGTTCTGGAATAGTATTATCAATGGGAAAAGCGGGGCATCACCCATTACCCGTTTCGATACCACCCTTTTCAAAACTAAGTTTGCCTGTCAGGTAAAAGATTTTGACCCCAATCAACATTTTGATCGAAAAGAAGCCCGAAAATTAGACATTTATGCCCAACTTGCCATGGTCTCGGCCAAAGAAGCAATTGAACATAGTGGTCTGGACTTAGATGCTATCGATAAAGATGAAGTTGGTGTAATTTTCTCAGCAGGAATTGGTGGTATTACTACGTTCGAACAAGAAGTTGCCTACTATTACCAACATCAGGAGAATGGTCCGAAGTTCAATCCGTTTTTCATCCCCAAGATGATTGCGGATATTGCTGCAGGTCAAATTTCCATTCATTATGGTTTTCGTGGACCTAATTATTCGATTGCGTCAGCATGTGCTTCATCGACAAACGCTTTGATTGATGCGTTCAATTACATCCGACTTGGAAAAGCAAATGTGATAGTTACCGGTGGGGCCGAATCTGCTATAACTCCAGGTGGAGTTGGTGGTTTCAATGCACTTACTGCTCTATCTACCAGAAATGATAGTCCGGAAACAGCTTCCCGTCCATTCAGCGCCAGTCGCGATGGATTTGTGATGGGAGAAGGTGCCGGCTGTTTAATCTTTGAAGAATTGGAGCATGCTTTGGCGCGAGGTGCCAATATCATTTGCGAGGTCGTAGGAGGAGGCATGTCTGCCGATGCTTATCACTTAACTGCAACTCATCCGGATGGATTAGGAGCGACGCTGGTGATGAAACGGGCATTGAAAGATGCCGGCATGCAGCCTGAGGAAATTGATTATATCAATGTTCACGGTACGGCTACGCCGGTTGGAGATCCATCTGAAGCTAAAGCTATCAAGGGAGTATTCGGAGATCACGCTTACAAATTGAATATCAGCTCAACAAAATCAATGACGGGTCATTTGCTGGGTGCAGCAGGAGCTGTTGAAGCAATTGTTGCTGTTTTGTCGGTTGTAAACGACATCGTGCCTCCTACCATCAATCACGAAGATGGAGATAACGATCCGGATATTGATTACAATCTTAATTTTACATTTAACAAAGCTCAAAAGCGCACCGTAAATGCTGCCTTGTCAAATACCTTCGGGTTTGGCGGTCACAATGCGAGTGTAATTGTAAAAAAGTTTAAAAGCTAAAGTGTTCAAATACATACTTAGACAAGTAAGGCTCTTATCGAATGCTCGAAAAGAGCCTTACTTGCAATTCTACCACATTTTAGGCTTCTATCCTGATAATATTGACTATTATCAGTTAGCTGTCCGTCACCGTTCCATGACAACATCTGCCGCGAGTGGACACATTTTAAGTAATGAACGTCTCGAGTTTTTAGGTGATGCTGTGCTCAATTCGGTGGTTACCGATATTCTTTTTACCCGCTACGAACGACAACGTGAAGGTTTCTTGACCAACACCCGCTCGAAATTGGTGAAACGTGAATATCTCAATCAATTGGCCTTGGAGATGGGGATGGATAAAATTGTTGTCAAGTCGAAGCACATTGCACACGTTACGAACAGCAATATCTACGGAAACGCATTTGAGGCTTTAATCGGTGCAATTTATCTTGATTACGGCTACAAGCAATGCAAGCGTTTCGTCGAGAAAAGACTTTTCAAAACCTTTATCGATTTGGATAAAGTGGTAATTGATGAAAAGAATTACAAATCGAAAATCATTGAGTATTGCCAAAAATATCATTTGACTTACGAATTTGTGTTGTTAGACGAATCTGTCTTGACCGCCAATAATCACATTTTTTACACCAGGTTGCTGATTGATGGGAAAACGATCTGTGAAGCAACAGGTCCCAGCAAAAAAGAATCGCAACAAAATGCTTCTTACAAAGCCTACTGTTTAATTCAGGAGACCCCGGATTTCATCAAAGATTTGATTATTCAAGCGGAAGAGGTGCCTGAAATAAGCAAATCAACTACCGAAGATTTTTCAATCTAACGACATTTTTTTATTTCTGCTTTGTATTTTTCGCAAAATTTTTATCTTTGTGAAAAGAAAAACTAAAAATCTCACACATGGAAACACTACACTTTGGGGATTTAATCCATGCTCAGGCAAGGAAATACGGTGATAAGATTGCATTAAATCACCGTAAAAATATACAAGACGATTGGACGGGAATCAGTTGGAAATCTTTCTCCGAGCAGGTTTGTTCAATTGCTAAAGCGCTTTTGGAATTAGGCGTCAATGAAGGCGACCGAGTTGGTCAGTTTTCAAACAACATGGCTGAAAATCTCATAGTAGATTATGCCCTGTTTTCCAATCGAGCGGTTGTTGTACCTATGTACGCGACATCTACAGCATCTCAGGTTGAATTTATCATCAACGATTCGGAAATTGCCATTTTATTTGTTGGAGATCAACAACAATATGAAATTGCCTTGTCGGTTCTAAGTCACTCGCATCACCTCAAGAAGTTGATTGTTTTTGATGACACCGTTGAGTTGGTTGGCGAAAACTCGATGTATTTTCATGATTTATTGGTACAAGGCGACAAGTCGAATCGACATTTTGAAGTACAGAGTCGCAGAAATGAAGCACATGACACCGATTTAGCCTGTATTTTATATACTTCCGGGACAACAGGCAATCCCAAGGGCGTCATGTTGCCGCATTCCTGTCTGAACGAAGCAGTTCGTATTCATGCCATTCGTATTCCCGAGATGACAGATAAAGATACTTCAATCGCTTTTTTACCCTTGTCGCACGTGTTTGAGCGCATGTGGTGCTACCTTTGTGTCGCACAAGGAGTCCTTATATACATCAATCTGCGTCCGATAGAAATTACCGATGCCATTAAACAGGTCAGACCTACCATGATGTGTGCCGTGCCCCGTTTTTGGGAGAAAGTGTATGCAGCGGTACAGGATAATATTTCCAAGATGCCTCCTTTCAAACAAGGTATGGTCAGCTGGGCGCTGGCAACAGGTAAAAAATACAATATCGATTATTTAAGGTTAGGTAAGACACCTTCGCTCGGACTCAGATTGAGATATATAATAGCCGATAAGTTGATTTATTCCAAAGTGAAAAAGACCATCGGCATTGAAAATGCTGTTTTGTTTCCTGTTGCAGGGGCAAAGCTGTCGGATGAAATTAATATTTTTCTAAGAAGTATGGGTGTGCCCATTACTTATGGCTATGGATTGACCGAGAGTACGGCTTCAGTCAGTTTCTTCGATAGAACAGGTTATGAATTTGGAACGGTGGGTAAGATAATACCTGATTTGGAAGTGAAGATTGGTGTCGACAATGAAATTTTGTTAAAGGGCAAAACGATTTTCTCCGGATATTATCGTAGTCCAGAAGCCAATGCGGCTGCATTTACCGAAGACGGTTTTTTCAAAACAGGAGATGCAGGTTATATAAGAGGTAACAGCATCATTTTGACCGACAGGATTAAAGATTTGTTCAAAACATCGTACGGAAAATACATTGCCCCTCAAGAGATCGAAACCAGGCTTATTTTGGATAAATACATCGATCAGGTAGCTGTCATAGGAGATGAGCGGCCCTACGTGAGCGCCATCATTGCGCCTTCGTTGCCCGACTTGGAAAGCTATGCTGCTAAATTCAATATCGAATATAAGGATGCCGATGATTTATTGGCCAATCCAAAGATTTATGAGTATATGGCGCAACGAATTTTGCGCATGCAAGCAGGCATGGCAAATTACGAATTAATCAAGAAATTCACTTTGATTTCGAAGCCTTTCAGCATACAAACAGGAGAATTGACTAACACGCTCAAGTTAAAAAGGACTGTAATTTTACAAAGATACAAGGTTTTGATTGACGAAATGTATGCTGTATAGTGCGCTTTATATGCAATTATCTTGCTGAATGCCTAATATATGTGTTGTATAACATATTTTATTATCTTTGTGCCGAAGTTGTTTAAATTTCACTTTACACAATTAAAATTATGATTAAAGAGAAAATTGGAAGCAATGCCGGCTTAATTTGGCAGGCGTTGGAAAACGGCGAACAGAACGTTAAAGCTGTTAAGAAAGCGACAAAACTAACAGAAAAGGACTTGAACTTAGCTTTAGGTTGGTTGGCGCGCGAAGGAAAACTGAACTTCAATGAAGTTGAAGGTGAATTATTCGTAAGCTTAGACTAACGAATCAAAGGAATAAAAAAAGCGGAAGATTTAATTTTTCCGCTTTTTTTTGAATGGTAAACTGTTAAGAGATCTACTAATCCGTGATAACGATTCTATTTGCTGTTGTATAAATTTCTTTATCAGTTGTTTTAATTTTTGCCCGATAAAAATAAATTCCGGCAATTATTTTTTGCCCATTGTTCGACGTCAGATCCCAGAAGATTTTATCTTGTGCTGTTGACGAAATTGTGCATATATTCCTTCCCGATACATCAAATATGTCAATTGAGCAACTCACGATATTATCGAAATGGTTGATAGCGAAATACATTTGATCGCTTGCCGGATTTGGGTAGTTTGTTACCTTGATTTCCGAAGATAAATCATTTGCATTCGGAGGAGTAATGTCGGCGGTGTTATCAGTGCCTCCGACAATAAATTCTTCAAAATAACCCTGCGCTTCAAAATCATTTGTGTCATCCTGCGCATAATAATTGATTCTGCCGATACCATAATCTTCGTCAATATCCTTTGGCATGACGAATGTGTAAGAAAACTCTCCATTTACAACAGGTACTTCGCCAGAAAATAAAACAATAGGACGATCATTGTATACAAAAGCCGGCTCGTTGAAAAAATTACTGTTTCTCAGTGTATTGATAGTCTGCGATTTACCGTACAGGCTAAGTTGTAATGTCCCGTTAAAATCAGTTATTTTGTTGAAGTTATCATCTACAATGCTGCCTTGGATTGTATTTGTTGTGTTTGCTTTTAATGTGTCATTCCCAAAACTGCTGTTTTCATTTATCTTGTTTGTGCTAATTTGATAATAGTCAGCATAATTGAGTTTTATGGCAGGATCTCCCAAGTAAATAAATGCAAGTTTGTTGATTTCCGGGCCTAAATTATTTTTTACTTTTCTTATCGCTTCTCCGATCCGTAAATGTTGTCCGTTTTCTTTTTTGAATAGGTGCTGAATAAGCGTATTATTCAGGTTGAAATTTTGAGAAGCATACGAGAGCCGTGCTGCTGAAAAGACCCCAATTCCTCCCCCGACAGGGTTTAAAAGAGCATTCTCTCCTGCAGAAACAGCTTCTTTGTCAAATCTTACAAATTCAGAAGTTGCCCCAATCCAGAGGGGTAAATGCTCGTTTGTCAGTCCTGTAATATCAGTGTTTGTCAGGATTTGTTCGTTGGCCCAAAACTGACTGCTTCCATGTCCTGTATAATTCAGCAGAAACAATCCCTTTTGCAAAGCATGCAACAGACTGTCTTTGGCTGACGGATACCTGCCTTCGATTTCAGTACTATCTTTTTTGAAGGCATCAAAATAGATTTTGTTGGTGCGATACGATTTGTGTTTATTGTTCATGTAAGAAGCAATGCTGTCGGCCATCTTCATGTGGGTGTTATAATCGCGATCGTCACCCAGAAAGCAAAGCTCGCTTTTCCATTTACCTCTACCGGTATTATTCATGTAGTTAATGGTTTTGTTAACAACATCGGTAGCCTGCTGAACGGTTGTGACAGGAAATCTTCCTACGGCAATGTCCATGGAGTGTACCGGCACTTGCAGACCTTCGCTATCCTCCAGAAAGGTGAAATAATCATCTGTTGTATAGGCAAGAGTTTCAATTAGAGAATTGTCGGCTTGATAGGTAAGTATCAGGTTGTCGCCCGAATCGGCTAAGATTTTTCTGTTGTCGAAACTTCCTCTCCCGAAAAGTAACAAGTATTTAGGCAAATCGGCTGTGTTTCCTGAAGTTGTGGAACGGTCATAAAACATTTTCATGATCCGGCGATAAGCTGTGGCATCAGGAGTGCCCGATGAAAATTCATTGTACACCTGTTCGGTGGTTACAACCGTTACCGTCATATTATCCTTTTGCCGGTGCGCCTGCGCCAGCGTTTCAGCCTGCGTCAGAAAATCGGAGTGCGTAATAATGACCATATCGGTTTGCGGAATGGCATGGATGTTTTGATTGGGGATTGCTCCAATTATCTCAGGTGTTGGAAATGCCGAAGCAGCTGTCGGATCAATCGCCAGGTAATGTTTCACATCATTGCCGTCATCGACAAAACTCATTTTGCCACCAATATCTTCGGTGATTATTTTGTTGATATGCTGCTGATCGGTGATGTCCCATATTTGCACCTGCTGATTGTCGCTGCTCAACATATATTGATTATAGCTATTCAATCCTAAATAATCAACATTCTGAAATTGCATTACCGACCCGCTCATGGTCAATTGACGGCGGGCGTTGACTTCCAGATAATTCAAATACCCAATTGATGCTGGAGCAGGCATTGAATAGGTCAGATTAAATTCGAATAAATCATTTTGCGAGGTGAAAGTGAAGATGCCCGCGGTTCTTTTTGCTCTCTCGTAAGGATCATAAGAATTTTGCGGAGCAACGGTTAATGTTTTGTGCTGCGAGGCATTTAAGTTGATGATGAATGATGATGTTGAAGGGGATGTGGCTGCAACATCTAAATTTACCTTCACAGCGTTCTCTGTTAGTACAGGATTTGGAAAATTAAATATGAATTTATGATTATTTCCGCTATTAAAAGTCTCGCCATAAAATTCTTTGCCGGCACTCACAAAATTGATAAGATCTCTTTCATGCACCTGATAATCCGTAAATTCGGTGACAGGATTTATTGTCGGATCGGCCGGTAGTTCAATCGGTTTATCTTGAATTTTCTTTCCGGTTCCCGCATCCGATGTTACAAAATAATATCCCGCGTTGGAATAAGAGTTGCCAATGTGTGTAAACATCGATTTGTTTGTGTTGTACGACCAGCGGGTGGTGCCCTGAGCGTAGAACAAGATATAATCACCGGCATTAAAAACCCCATCAGTTCCTTTTTCCATCCAGATGGCTGTTTCCGGTAAATCATCAATCATAGACAGTGAGAAATTTTGTTCGAGCAATGCCCCGCCATAACCAAAAATACGAACATTTTCAGGATCAATTCCCATAGAAGTCAAATCCTCGAAAGTGAGCTTGTAGACTCCGGTGTCGATGATTTTAATTTTGTAAAACGTACCTTGAGATAAAACTGAGTTTGCAACGTAGGAATGAAGTGTTCCTGAAGTGCTTTGGTTCAGATGGTCTGAATCAATCATTGACTCCTGTGCGCTCATTATGAATGAGTTCAGGAACACAAGACAAAAGAGAAGGGCATTTTTAATTTTCATGTCAGTATTGAATAAATGTTTGAGATTATGTTGATTAAAAAATAATCAGTTGAAATGATCTTTCTCGCGTATTTATTTATTCATAGACATGTAATGATAGATTTTGGGTGTATGATGATTGATTAATGAAAACCTGAAGTTGAAAATTATTTAGACCTAAAACGACATTTCATGAAATTTATTGTTAAAACAAACAGCTATTCAGAAAATCCGGCAATTGTCCTGATTTTTTATCCAGACATTTCGAATAATAAAAAAAACTTACTATATTTGCAGCCGCTTTGCAGAAGTGCAGACGTTTTTTTAATAAACTGCGAAAATAGCTCAGTTGCCAGAAAATAGACACGATGGTGCTCTACCAACTGAGTTGAAGTTAGCATAGTTTATATAATGCGAAAATAGCTCAGTTGCCAGAACATAGACACGATGGTGCTCTACCAACTGAGATTAAGTTAGAAAAGTTTATACAACGCGAAAATAGCTCAGTTGGTAGAGCACGACCTTGCCAAGGTCGGGGTCGCGGGTTCGAGTCCCGTTTTTCGCTCTCTCTCAGGAGTCATTCCTGCCCGGATGGTGGAATGGTAGACACGAAGGACTTAAAATCCTTTGGCCTCACGGCTGTGCGGGTTCAAGTCCCGCTTCGGGTACGATTAACCTCTGTAACTTTCTTTTTATTGAGAAGTTACGGAGGTTTTTCTTTTCTGTTGTAGCATAGCAGTAACAAACTTCCTTTTCGATTTCCTCCTACCACAATTCCCAAGTCCACGTTAATCCCTGCATGATACCATGCTTCTATGAAAAGTGAATTTTCTTTCCGAGATGTTAATTGTTTTTCATACATTTGAAAAATAATTTTTTATAAAAAGTCTAACACCATTAGAAAAAAGAAAATTTCAAATAATGTATGTGTATCAATATCAGCCAAGAAAGCTATTGTCCAATCGGTTAACAAAACGATTGCTTGTAATGGAGACAAAGCTTATAAGTTGTTTAAGAAATATGTGGGTGAATTGCGGCATATACGTGTTCTTAGTCTCCCTTCAACAAGTCCTGCCAATGCAGGTATTAAGTGGGATGTGAAAGTGGAGAGGTGGAAAGAGATAAGTTAGTTTCTTGGATTTCAATTAAATTTCAACTATATTCTATTGTTTGTTTCTAAAAACAACTTATCTTTGTTGGAAAATACCAATATAAACCATTATTTAAACGGTTAATTATGGCAAAAACCAATACAAACTGGATTTCAATGACTGATGCATCGATCGTGCAGACAATAGGTCAGTTTGTAAAACAGAAGCGGTTGCAGGCAAACAAAACCCAAAGTCAGTTAGCAAAAGAAGCAGG
>JAUSNQ010000119.1 GCA_030655595.1 Paludibacter sp. | reverse complement strand
ATCGTGCATTGGGATCTTAACAAAATGAAATGTTTTCATAACTCCTTTTACTGGTTTGGTGTGTTCATCCTCAATAATTTCTCCACGAAGAACTCGGTAGTCCGTCTCTCTGATGTATGCTCCTGCTTCCTTACCGAAAAGCTCATCATCTGTCATTTCAATTAACTTTGAGGCAGGGAGTCCGAAAAGTTTCTCCATCGCTGGATTAACCTGAGTGTATTTTAGAGTTTTATCTTTTATAAAGATTGAGTCTTTTGCTGTTTCAAAAATAGCACGGAATCGTTCCTCACTCTTCCTTAATTCTTCAGCAACCTGCTTACGATTTTGTTCAGCTTTCCATTGAGTAAGTGCTTTTTTTATTACATCAGGGATTATTTCAAGGTATCTACCCAAAGGGTCTTTTACTATATAATCCTGTGCGCCTAAT
Organism: Paludibacter sp.; assembly: GCA_030655595.1. The sequence continues at coordinate 4,307 of JAUSNQ010000119.1, read as the reverse complement.
TTGATTGCCTCTGCAGCGATAGATTCGTTACCTGAGGCTGCCACAAAAACAACAGGGACATCTAGTTTATTCTTTTTTATTTTTTTAAAGAGCTCAAGACCATTTTCGTCCGGAAGTTTGTAATCAATTAGAACTATATCAATTGAGCCTGAGCGAAGAAGTTGAATTGCATCTTTGCTTTGCTTTACCCAAAGTATTTTGCATTCAAGCTCGCTCTTGTCCAATGCTCTATTTATAGCAATATAATCATATTTGATATCTTCAACAATAAGGATTTTTAATTTTTTTTTCATAATTTTATTCTCCTGTATTTTTTATTATTTCATCTTTAAATAGCACGCAGTTACACACCCCGTCTCCAGATAAATCGGGATCCATCCCTCTCAAGAGGGAATTTTTGGAATTCCCCTCTATCAAGAGAGGTCTCCTATCCATCGGAGGGTGTGTGTTATTTTCATCATCACTTTGCCTGCCCCGTTAAATCTTTTCCTATTTAATGGGATGTCACGATTTGTTTTCGTGACATGTATATTTCATATGAAAATAGCACATCTGTCAAGTTCTAAATATAGTTGACACATTTCATTTTCGGTTATCTTTTATAATCAATCTTTTATGGCAATTCAGACATTGTCCAGTATATTTGAATATCACGAATGGCATTTGAGAAATTTTCAAAATCCACAGGTTTTTGGATAAAGGTATTGCAGCCAAGTTGATAGCTTCTGATGCGGTCAATTTCTTCTTTTGAGGTTGTAAGCATAATTACTGGAATTGACTTAAGTTGTGGATCTTTTTTGAGAATACCGAGGCATTCAACACCATCCATTACGGGCATTCGTATATCCATTAGTATGATGCCTGGTCTTGGAAATTTTTCAGGTTCGGCATATTTCCCTTCATTACGGAGAAATTTGAGACATTCCTCACCATGAGGGACTACGAAAAGAGAGTTTGTAATTTTATTAAGCCTCCAAGCCCGTTTAACAAAAACAACATCGTGCTTATTGTCTTCAACGAGGAGAACAGGGAAATCTTTCAATATATTACTCATTTTACTATATCACCTATATTTGTTCTCTGTCATTACCCAGTTTTTTGGTCTAATTGTTCTGACTTTATTTTCGGCAAGGTAAATGTAACGATACTACCTTTACCTGGCGTTGATTCTACCCAAATGGTGCCGCTATGTTGTTCAACAGCCTTTTTAACAATTGCCAGTCCAATGCCTGTACCCTCATATTCTTCCTGTGTGTGCAGTCTTTGAAAGATTCCAAATATTTTATCAAAATAGCGGGATTCAATTCCAATCCCATTATCACGCACAGAGAACTCCCATGCATCTCCTATATCCTTATGTTCAATTGAGATGTGAGGCTTTGAGGACTGATTAAATTTAACGGCATTTGCTAGTAGGTTGGAAAATATTTGTTCTAGTTGGATTTCGTTGGCTTGAATTATAATATCTTTTTTTGGAAGAGTTATCTCAACATTTTCATCTGGGTGCAACTGGGAGACAAGGCGAGCCAGGAGCTTGCCAACATTTACATTGGTTATCTTTGGTCTGGTTTTTCCTATTATAGAGTATTCCAGAAGGTCTGTTACCAGTTCCTCCATATGCCATACATTTTCTGCAATACCCTGGATATATTCCTGTCCAATGTCATCTAAACTATTACTACAATCCTCTTGAAGGAACCGGCAATAGTTGTTTAGTGCGCGTAGAGGAGCACGAAGGTCGTGTGAAACTGCATAAGTGTATTGGGATAACTCATCATTAACCTTCCTCAACTCTTCTATCTTGTGTTCAAGTTCCAGTGAATACTTTTTAATTTCTACTTCCATTTGCTTCCGTTTGGAAATATCGGTATAAACTGCCACTGCTCCAACCAATTCATTTCCTATTAATATTGGTGAGCCAGCCATCACTACATCCACAGGGGCACCATCCTTCCGGTATCGGACGGTCTCTATAGTTGGTATATTTTCTCCAGCTAATACCTGTTTGCTATAAAGTTTTGCTTCCTCAAATTTATCAGCACCTGCAATCAGGTCATCAATATTCTTACCTATCATCTCTTTTTTTGAATATCCGAAAAGTTTCTCAGCTACCTGATTACACATAATTATCTTATGCTGGGCATCCATAGTAATTATAGCATCAGGAGCATCAGCAAGCACTGCTTCCAGATAAAGGCGGCGTTCTTCGTTTTCCATCTCTGCTTTCTTGCGATGGCTTTCTAATTTTTCCAATTCGGTAATGCGCCTATGTAATTCTACTAATTCTTTTATAAGTTTTTCTTTTGTCTTATCTTCATTTTTCATCTATTCTCCTTGCATTTGGCTGGTTCATGTATGTTACCTGAACCATCTGTATAAAACCCTTTGGTGAAACCTTCTGGTTTTATAAAAGGTGTTATTCATAGGATTCCTCTTTCTTAGAATGGCGTTTCACTTTTATGCGACCTTGTTTAATCCCAGCCTTAAAGCAGACTGGACTTCACACGCCGAAGGTGGGTGGAGTTCAGAATGCGTCAAGCTTTTTCGTCTCAAGTCCAGTCTCAGCAGACTGGACTTCATCCGCCAGCTGGCGGAGAGTGGAGTTCAGAATGCTGAATGCCAGTTGTCGTCTCAAGTCCAGTTTCGCTTCGCTCCCCTGAACTCGAGTCTCTACTCCGCAATCTTGTATTTTGATTCTTTACCATATTTCACAAGGAGTTCATTTATCTCTTTCTTCAATTCAACCATTCTTAATTCTCTTCCCACAGAGATTCTATTGAAGATTTCCAACTCTTTCAATCTTTTATGTAGTTCTTCTTCAACCAGTTCCTCAAGGTGTTCACGGTGCTTTTTTAATTCCTCCTCCGCCCGTTGGTGCTCGGTGATTTCCTGTTGCATTTTCTCGACCATCTTCTTCATATTACCAACCATCGTGTTGAAAAAATCAGCCATAGATTCGATCTCGTCGCCGGTCTTGATCGATACTTTCTGATCAAGGTCACCAGCCGCCACCAGTTTTGCCGCTTTTGAAACAATCTTCACCGCACCTGCGATGAGCGAACTTTGTTTTATTGAGAAAGCTAAGCCGAGTAGAATTGTCATAAGGATAACTATTGATAAAATAAATCGGCTTTTCCTGATATCCTGATCTGTCAATTCCAACCGATTGTTGGCTGCTGATACGTTGACATCATGTAGTTCATCAAGCCTGAACATTGCTTCTCGAGCCGCCATACCGCCGGCTCCCTTTTTTCTGGCCAGCGCAAAAGCTTCCTCATCGCGGTTCGCCTGGCTCAGTGGTACAACCTGTTCACTCCAGATTCTCAAATATGCATTCCACGCACCACGAAACTCTGCAAGTTTAGCCAAAGTTGCCTGATCTTCAAATGTGTATTCTAAAGTATTGAGATCAGTGTTTACCCTGGCAATCAAATCAGCCGACTCTGATTCGTACCGATCCATTTCATCAATAGAGCTGTTCAACAAGTGCAATAGAGAATTCGCCCGGACAAAGCCGACCCTACGGGCTACATCACCCATTATGTTTGCCGGTTTTACATCATTTTCTACAGTGTTTTCCAGTTGGGATTGGATTTTGCCGGTTGTATGTAAACACACTAACCCAACTACGGCGGTCATTAGAAGAATAATAACAAAACTCCCAATGAGTTTAGTTTGCAGATTAAGTTTCATGGTTTTTCCTTTTATCAATGTTTGCTTGCGGACAGTATTTAATTTCTCTTTTTTATATTCTATTTCCATTGAATTATCTACTTGGCTTGGATGTAGTTAGTTATACTTAATGTATAATTTTTCGCTTCATGGTCATTATCAAATAAGCTGCTGATCAGTGTTGGAAAGGTTAATCTTATTGTCGCTACTATCAGATATCGCATAAAATCCTCACAAACAAATATAAAAACACTATCAATTTCAATAAAAAAATTCTCACTAAAAAATACGATGCAATAAGAAATTTTTTCTTTTTAACCAGTCAATAACTTTCTTTCTCAGTTAAAAGTTTGAACCAGATTCATTCAAACACAAAAAAAGATCTTGATGAAGTGATTTTTGTGTCTCGGATACTCTTGTCCGAGAAAGGAACAAGCTAACAAATAAACAAGCCGGCAGTTTGTTCTATAAAATATTAAACCTTTCAGATTTTGGAAACCTGGAAGGTTTGTTTGTAGATGTTGGTTCACTCGTCTCGATTGAACCATTTGTTTTGCTGGATCGTCCCGATCCGAATTATTTGCTAACGCTCCAAGATATCAATTTTTTTTTTGCAGAAAATTAAAACAAGCAGA
>JAUSNQ010000117.1 GCA_030655595.1 Paludibacter sp. | reverse complement strand
CAGTACAAATCAATTCTGCGCTGGAGAAACTAACTTTAACGAATGTGGGCGCAAGAATTCCTGAAACGCCTGTGATTATTGAAGAACTTACGTTAGAGGTAACAAAAGGAGACTGGATAGCCCTGTATGGTGAAACAGGGAAAGGAAAGACTACCTTATTGAATAGCCTTTTTTATCCGGAATACCGTCGAAGTGGAACCATAAACTGGAATGGTGAAACCTTAATTTCACATTTGCCTGTTCCTGCATGTATTTACGTTACCCAAAAGGCTTATTTGCTTACCGGCACCTTGCGTGAGAATTTCGAAGGTTACCCCGACGAAGAGATCGTTCAAGCCTTGGAAATAGTTGACCTGACAAGCTGGTATTTGTTGCTGCCGAATGGTTTAGACAGTTGGTTGGGAGAAAATGGCGAAACCCTGAGTGGTGGACAACGCAAAAAGTTATTGCTGGGACAAGCCATACTCAAAAAGCCTCAACTTTTGGTTGTCGATGAGCCCACAGCCGGCATCAGTTCGGAAAATGCGATTGCCATTTTTAGAAGTATCAAAAAACAGTATCCTGAAATTACCATTCTGATGGCTACCCACCTGAAAGATTTTGAATCTGTAGTGAATAAAGTGGTAAATATTTAATTCAGCGTTCAGTATTGGATGTGAATAAAGTGGTAAACATTTAATTCCGGGTTCGGTATTCGATGATATAGAAAGACCTGTTTTAATTGCTAATGATTAACCAGTCTCCCTGCAGCGAGGTTTTGTATCTTTTTAATGTTTCTTTTGACGGTCCTTCAATAGGATTGCCTATCCCATAAATGATTTCATAAACAGAACCGCAGGTTTCGCAAACAGCCTGACCTATATCGTTTGGTGTTACTTTGATATTAGCCTGCGCTTCATACGGACAAGCAAGGTCGTAAGCGAAATAATCAAAAAGATTGTTGGTTCCGAAACCACAAACAACCAAAACGCCTCCAAATCCAACAGCTTCACCTTGAAAATTTGGTTTTACGAATTGTTCAAATTGGTAAGGATTGTCTTTTAAATTTGGGTATGTTGTGGTCAGGTTGAGACGTAGAGAAACCAGGGAATTTGGAATCGATGAGATATAATTGTCGTAGCATCCCGATAAACTAACTATCAGCAATGAGAATAAAATAATATGTTTTAGTTTTTTTAGCATTTTTTTTACCACAAAAGGCACAAAAGAAAGACGAAGGAATCACAAAAGATAAGTATTTGAAATAATGAGACTCGAAAAACTAAAGCAAGGTGTATATCTCTTTGCCCCGTCAGGGGCAATAGCTCAGTAGAAAGAACGTTTTTAATGATGATTTTGTCCCGCCCCTATCGGGGCGGAAGGTTTCGTTATAACATCAATTTTTTACCGACATTTTGCCCCTAACGGGGCAAAGAATAAACCTTTTGTGATTCCTTCGTCTTTCTTTTGTGCCTTTTGTGGTTTATATTATAAAATCACCCTGCAATTTCACCAATTTCCCACAACTCCTCAGCCGTAAAAGTAATATGTTTGATCGCATCAATATTATCCTGCAACTGTTTTACCGAGCTGGCACCTACAATAACCGAATTGACAATTGGTTGGTGGAAGCACCAGGCCAATGCCATTTGTGCAAGCGTTTGTCCGCGTTGCAGTGCAATATCATTCAATTGTTTTACTTTGGATATAATTTCCGGTGTAACCTGATTTTGTTGTAAAAAACCATGGCTTAGAGCTGCCCTCGAATTTTCAGGTATTCCTTGTAGGTATTTATCACTGAGCAACCCCTGCGACAAAGGAGAAAATGCGATAAAGCCGACTCCGTTTTTCTGTGCCAAAGGGAACGCTGAATATTCAACTTCTCTGGATAGGATGCTGTATTTACCCTGGTAAATCAAGCAGGGTGTGCCACTTTCTTTTAACAGTCGGTATGCCTCACGGGCTTTTTCTTCCGGATATTTCGAGATTCCAACATACAATGCTTTGCCTTGTTTCACGACATCGGATAAAGCACCCATCGTTTCCTCCAAAGGAGTGCTCGGATCGTAACGGTGTGAATAGAAAATATCCACATAGACAAGATGCATGCGTTTCAGACTTTGTTCGATGCTGGCCATCAGGTATTTGCGCGAACCACCATCGCCATAAGGTCCGGGCCACATTTCATGACCGGCTTTGGTGCTGATGATTAATTCATCGCGATAGGATGAGAAATCACCTTTGATGATTTTGCCGAAATTCTTTTCTGCACTTCCGAAAGGTTGACCATAATTATTAGCCAAATCGAAATGCGTGATGCCATTTTCAAATGCGTGATGTAGCATCTTAACAGCTTCTTCCCGGTTGTCGACATCTCCGAAGTTATGCCACAAACCCAGTGATATCAAGGGAAGTTTTAAACCGCTTTTTCCACAATGGCGGTAAGTCATGGTACCGTTGTAACGGTTTGTATCAGGAATAAATTTATCTGACATTTTTTTAATTTATAAAACGTTTAAATTAGACCAATTGTTATGAACCTTTTACCACAATTGAACCATCATGTTTAAAACGCAACTTCGGGAGCAACATTACTACCAACTTCTGCTTCAAAATAGGGTTTTGTATCGAATCCAAACATCGAAGCAAGCATGTTGGTCGGAAAGCGACGTATAACAGCATTGAATTTTTTAGCTACATCATTGAAACGTGTTCTCTCTGTAGCAATTCTGTTTTCGGTGCCCTCCAGCTGAACTTGGAGTTCCCTGAAATTTTGATTGGCTTTCAGATCCGGATAATTTTCCGTAATCATCAACAAGCGACCTAAGGCTGATCCTAACTGACCCTGAGCTGCCTGAAATTCCTGCATTTTCTCAGCGGTTAAATTGGTTGGGTCAACGGTTACTTGAGTCGCTTTTGCACGAGCTGCTACCACATTCTCAAATGTTTCGCTTTCGTGAGCCGCATAGCCCTTCACAGTAGCAACCAGGTTCGGAATCAAATCGGCACGACGTTGATATTGATTTTCAACATTTGCCCATTGTCCGTTTACATCTTCTTCCAATCCGATGATGTTGTTGTACTTGCTAATACCTGATAAAATAATGATAGCTATGACTGCAATGACGGTAATTAGAATGATTGTTGTTTTTTTCATATTGTTGTTTTTAAATTTTGTAACTGTGTATTCGTGTAATTTTATATCCGTGTAATTGTGTAGCTGTGTAATTGTGTATTCGTGTAATTGTGTATACGTGTAATTGTGTATACGTGTAATCACTAACTAACCACTAATCACTTTCTTTCGCTCTTCGCTTTTAGTTCTTAGCTTTTCGCTAATATCACCATCTCCCCGTTGCACCGCCGCCACCGGATAATCCACCGCCAAAGCCACCGCCTCCGAATCCTCCTCCTCCGAACCCGCCTCGTCCGCTGAAAATACTGCCTGCTGCAGCACCTGCCGCTAAACCTCCACTTGTACGGGAAATTCTTGGTAAATGCGTATTGTTATGTTCTTCATAGCCACAGAATTTACATTTATAAGTAATTCTTTCTGTTCCGCCATTCACGAAAGTAGGTGCCACTATGACTTTTTTCTCTTGTATGATAAACGCTTTGGTTTTGCATTTTGGACACTCTGAATATGCGCTTGGTTTGTCGAGTGTGAAAATTGCTTCGTTGCCACAATCATCGCAGACAAATACATCATAGTCGACCGCATGCAATTCTTCTTCAAACTGTTGAGATAGTTTCAGATGAGCATCTTCTTTCCTTTCCGACAAAATATGCATTTTGCCTTCACAACTTGTGCATGGTATCGGTTGACGACGAATTTTTCGCATGATCCATTTACAATATAAATTGGATGGCAAAGTGGCAATAGGTACTCCAATCAGAAAAATTAAATAAACAGGATCGAAAAACAGCACGATTACAAAAAGTGCGATTGCAGGGAAAAGTATGTTAAAAATCAGCATGATGCCGGATTTCTCGTTTTTCAGTGCTTTGAATTTGCTGATATTGGATTTTAAAAGCGCATTGTTTTTGATTTTATGAACCGCATGGCTAATCCAATAAAATGATAGAACCATTAAAATCAAGTAAATAGCAACTGCAATGGGTATCACTTCATTCCAAGGGATTGTTTTTTCTTCTGCTATAAAAGCTTCCTGCTTGAGTACAGAAACCACGTGTTGCGTGCCTCTCAGAAAACCCTGATTATAATCTCCCTCTTTAAAATACGGAAACATGCTTTGGTCTTGGATGCGACTGGCAATCGCATCGGGTAATAGTCCTTCGATTCCATATCCTGTTTCGAAACGGATAGCCCGCTGGTCGAGTACGAATAAAATCAGTAAACCATTGTCTTCCTTTTCTTTACCTACTCCCCACAGCTTGAAAAGATCGGTTGCGAAGAGTTCAATCTGTTCATTATCAATAGATTCAATGATTACCACCGCCACTTCTGTTCGTGTAGCCGACTCTAAAGAATCTAGTAGCACGTTCATTTGATTGACTGTAGCCGTTTGGATTATACCGTCGGGGTTACTCACATAGTTGCGACTGTCCGAAACCTTGGGATTTGGAATGTTTTGAAGGTTATAACTTGCTGCAAATAACGGAAGTGAAAGAAAAAAAAATATGACTGTGATGTAGTTTTTCATAAGTTGAATGATTAAATTTTACATTAACTTATAAATAATCAATTATAAGTTTTAATTAATTTAATGTCGAATATTAATGTTGAATTTGGAGGAACATTTCCTTGTCCTTCTTCTCCGTACGCCAGTTCGGCAGGTATGTAAAAGATAAAATGCGCACCATCTCTCATTTTGGGTATTCCCTCTTGCCATCCCCTGATGGCTTGTGAAAGATATTGGTTATAAATTCCACTATCAAATGTAGTCCCATTGATGAGTTTGCCCGTATATTGAGCATAGATTACACTGTTTGAGTTTGGTTGTGTATAATTGCTTTGATGAATCACTTTGTAAAAGATACCGCTTTCTGTTTTAAAAAAATCAGGTTCATCCTGGTGCAATGCTTTAAATTCCTCCAGCCAGTTTTCGTTGAGGATTTTCCAATCAGCGAATTCATCTTCGTTGCAGGATGAAAGAAAAAAGATTGTTATAAGAACAATGAAAAGGTATTTTAATTGGTGTGGCATATTGTTGTTATTATTTAATGCTTGTTATTTACGTTTTGCGGCTCTTGCCTTATATTGTGCTGAAAAAGATTTACCTGCGAATTTCGGCATTTCGCGATTCGGTCCCCAGCCCACAAATTTGAGCGGTAAAGTTACTAAATTTTTTAAATTCCCTGAGACTAAATCTAAAGTTTTGCGGTTGGAGCTCATCCAGCCAAAACTTTTCATGGCCATTTTTTCGGCAACAGGTCGCAAACCTTGTTCTACGCTTTTTCTTCTGTTGCTCAATAAAATGTCGGTCAGCGGAATTTTTACCGGACAGACTTCCACACATTTTCCGCACAGGGTAGAAGCAAAACTCAAATGCGAGAAATCTTTGAATCCTTTCAGGAAAGGGGTTAAAACCGAACCAATCGGACCGCTGTAGGTGGTGTCGTAGGTGTAACCGCCAATAATTTTATAGACCGGACAGGCATTCAGACAAGCACCACAACGAATGCAGGCAAGAGCTTCATAGGCTTCCGAATCTGCATACAAGTTGGTACGGCCGTTATCCAACAGGATTACATACATCTTCTCGGGACCGTCTGCTTCTGATTTTTTTCGGGGACCGGTAAAAATGGTGTTGTAGGCTGTAATCTGCTGTCCTGTTCCATGGGCAGCAAGCAAAGGGTAAAAAAGTCCGAGCTGACTCATCTTTGGGATGATTTTCTCAATGCCGGCTATCACAATATGCACTTTAGGAAAAGCAGTTGTCATCAGGGCATTACCTTCATTCTCCGTGACTGAAATACCACCAATGTCTGCAATCAGAAAATTAGCTCCCGTAACCCCAATTTGTGCCGTTGTGTACTTTTTGCGCAGCATTTCACGTACAAATTCAGTCATTGATTCCGGTGTGCTGTCAATCGGTGTGTCGAACTTCTCATGAAACAGTCGGGCAATATCGCCTTTCGATTTATGCATAGCGGGAGTCACGATGTGATAGGGCTTCTCCCCGGCAACCTGAACAATAAATTCTCCCAAATCTGTCTCTATTGATTCGCAACCCGCTAACGCTGCAGTATGATTCAGATCAATTTCTTCGGTGGTCATGGATTTGCTCTTCACGAGCAAAGTCGCCTTGTTTTCCTTTAGTATTTTGACAATTTGCTCATTGGCTTCCACATCATCTTTTGCCCAAAGCACATCTGCTCCATTGGCTGTGATATTTTTTTCAAATTCGAGCAAGTATTTTCCCCAGTTTTGTAATACCTCTCTTTTGATAGCAGCCGCTTTTGTTTTGGCATATTCAACATTTTGATAACGTCCCATGCCAATCTGCACAGATTTATCATAACGGGCAATATTAAAATCGATCGTTTTGCGGTGATTTACATCAAAGGCAATATTTTCAGAAGCTTTAATAAAATCTTTTGCTTTCATCGTTTTAATCAAATTGTCGGAATTTACTTTTTGAGCACAAAAGTATAACTACCAATGATATCTCCATCTGTAAAGAAATCAACCCGATAGGTTCCCACGTGCAAGATTTCCTCTACTTTCCAATAGATGATATCTTCAACAGCTTCCCCTCCGTATTCGTAATCTTTTTTTGCCGAATATGTAATTTTCCTGTTTTCAAAAGGAAATACATTGTCATTACTCTTAGTCAGAATTTCACCATCGGGACGGGTAATTCTCATATATAGGATTTTCTTGCCAGGTTCAGCAGTGATGTTTTTGGCAATCGTATAATCAAATTGCAAATTGGCAATTCTGCTAAATATGTTTGTTTTTCGATTCCGATCGCTTAAAGTTGTAACATTGAACGCTACTACTTCCAATTTTGAAGCACGCGTGACGACCTCATGTAAATTTTCCCGTTCTTTTGAAAGTTCAGAGACTGTTTGAGAAGAAGCCTCATACTTCATGCGTATTTCTTTGTTTTCTGATTTCAACAATATATTTTCCGTATTCAACGAGTCGATTTGTGTAACGAGGTGCATCATAATTTTACGCACTGAATCCAATTCATCTTTTAATTCCTTGATTCTGCGTGCATTGGTCGCCTTGGTGTTGCGCAATTCATCTAATAAATCCTGAACCCTGGCTTTTTCACTATCCAAAAGTTTCAATAAAGAGTCATTTCTGATGGTGGATGTGTAGCCGTCGAACTGATAGGTGAGATCCACAAACTCATCTTCGACACGATCTTTCTCCTGATTCATCAACTCTACCACCTCAGCCAATTCAATATCTTTCTGTTTTGAATCGCTGTAAAAATAATA
>JAUSNQ010000103.1 GCA_030655595.1 Paludibacter sp. | reverse complement strand
TTCTGCAATTTTCGCGAAAACCTATGGTAGAAATAATTTTGCTTTGGGCGTTCAATATGTCGATTATGGGACCTTTAAAGAAACAACCGAGTTTAACGAGATTATGGGTGAGTTTACGGCAAAGGATATTTCAATGAGTTTGATTTATAGCAGGATGCTCACCAAACAGCTTTTCGTTGGTGCGACTTTAAAACCCATTTACTCTGCTTATGAACGTTATGTGTCATTTGGGGCTGCTTTAGATTTGGGAGTTAGCTATCTGGTTCCTGAAAAATTGTTTTCTGCCGGATTGGTGTTCAGGAATATAGGGACACAATTTAAGGGTTATTATTCAGGGGAAGATGGACAACATTTTGAACCTTTGCCCTTTGACATCCAATTGGGTCTGTCTTATAAACTTGAACACGCTCCTTTCCGCGCCTCGCTCACACTACACAATCTACATGATTGGGATTTGAGTTATATTGACAATAAAAACTCGATGCTTGATTATGAGAGGGGAGATTTAATTCCTGCAATCACTGATATTGATATGGCATTCCGACATGCCGTTTTTGGAGTGGAGTTCCTTCCCGGGAAGAATTTTTATCTGGCAGGTTCGTACAACCACCGACGACATCAGGAATTGAAAATGAATGGTTTCAAGAGCATGGCAGGCTTTTCATTTGGTGGAGGAATTAAAATCAGCCACTTTCAGGTTGGCTTTGGCATGAGTCAGTTCCAGGTTGGAAATTTTGCGTACCTGTTTTCAATCAGTACTTCTTTAAATGAATTTCGTCTTTAATACAGCATGATGAAGAAAATAATTGTGGCAATTGATGGTTTTTCGTCTTGCGGGAAAAGCACCATGGCCAAACAATTGGCTAAAGAGGCTGGTTACATCTATGTGGATACGGGTGCCATGTATCGTGCGGTATCGTTATTTTGTATGCGTAATGGCTGGATGGATGAGTTGCATATGGATGTCAGGAGTATTGTCAGCAATATTGGATCTATTCACCTCGAGTTTAAAAAGAACAGTGAAGGTAAGGCTGAAATTTACCTCAATGGTGAAAATGTTGAGCATGCAATCAGAAGTCTCGAAGTATCAAACGGAGCCAGCAGGGTGAGTACTGTGGGCGAAGTGCGACGCGAAATGGTCCGACAGCAGCAAAAATTGGGTGCTCAAAAGGGCATCGTCATGGATGGTCGTGATATCGGAACGGTCGTGTTCCCGCAAGCAGAATTGAAAATCTTCCTGACAGCTTCACCTGAAATCAGGGCACAAAGAAGGATGGACGAGCTGACAGCAAAAGGAGAGCAAGTGTTGTTTGAAGATGTCCTTGCTAATGTGAAGGAGCGCGATGAGCGCGATCAAAACAGGAAAGAAAGTCCGCTCAAAAAAGCTGATGATGCCATTATGATTGATAATTCTTTTTTATCTCCGGAAGAACAACAGGCAATCCTGAATAAATTGTTCAAGCAAAAACTGGTAGAATAATCATTATAAATAATTAAATTGGTTCTGTCTTAAAATAGTTAAACGACCTGAAATTTTAAACATATCATCCTGTTAAAACGTTTATCTGTGAAATTTGAGTTTGTATTGTTTAATTTATGTTTGATAAAAAGTGAATATTGAAATAGATCAAAAATCAGGTTTTTGTTTTGGCGTGGTTAAAGCCATTGCAAAAGCAGAAGAGGAATTAGCTAAAGGGGAAGTTTTGTATTGTCTGGGTGATATTGTCCACAACGGTCAGGAAGTCAGCCGACTCGAGAAAATGGGCATGATTACCATCAATCACGAGCAGCTTGCTGAACTACATGATGTAAAAGTTTTACTACGGGCTCATGGCGAGCCTCCTTCCACTTACGAACTCGCAAAAAACAACAACATTACTTTAATTGATGCTTCTTGTCCTGTGGTGCTGAAGTTGCAATCCAGAATCAAAAACGCTTATGATGTTCCTGCGGATGACAATACCCAAATAGTTATCTACGGAGAAAATGGTCATGCCGAAGTGAATGGTCTGGTTGGGCAAACCGATGGCAAGGCAATCATCATTGAAAAGGAATCAGATATATCAAAATTAGATTTATCCAAGGGAATCAGGTTATTTTCTCAGACAACCAAATCTTTGGATGGTTTTAATAAACTAATTACGAATTTATCGGGTCAGGTTGCAGATCCGGCTAAGTTTGAATATTCCGACACAATTTGTCGCCAGGTGTCGAATAGAATTCCAAATATTACTACCTTTGCACAGCAAAATGATATCGTTATTTTTGTCAGCGGAAAAAAAAGCTCCAATGGAAAGGTGCTGTATGAACACAGCAAAAGCATCAATCCAAATACTTATATCGTTTCAGAAGCTTCTGAAGTGTTGGACTTAAACCTCGATCTGACAAAGAAAATCGGCATTTGCGGTGCCACTTCAACGCCCATGTGGCTAATGGAAGATGTGGCGAAGACATTGAGTAATCTGGAAAAATAAGTCAATTAGTTTATGGGACAAGGTATTAAGTGTATCGGGATGCTCACCTCAGGAGGAGATGCACCGGGTATGAATGCTGCTATCAGGGCAGTAACACGTGCAGCAATTTTCAACGGAATCAGGGTAAAGGCGATTTACAGAGGATACAAAGGTTTGATTACCGGAGAAATCAAGGAGTTTCAAACTCAAAATGTAAGTAACATCATTCAGCAGGGGGGAACTATTTTAAAATCGGCCCGTTGTGAAGAGTTCAAAACTGTGGAAGGAAGAAGACTCGCCTACGAGAACCTGCTCAGAGAAGAAATAGATGCTTTGGTGGTTATTGGTGGTGATGGAACTTTTACCGGCGCAAGAATTTTCTCTCAGGAATACAACATTCCCATTGTTGGATTGCCAGGAACCATTGATAATGATTTGTTTGGAACCGATTCCACAATTGGTTATAATACCGCTTTGAATACCATCATTGATGCGGTGGATAAAATCCGCGATACAGCAAGTTCGCACGATCGACTTTTCTTTATTGAGGTAATGGGTCGCGATGCAGGTTTTTTGGCATTGAACAGCGCATTGGCATCTGGTGCAGAAGCTGCCATCATTCCTGAAAGAGAGACGAAAGTTGACCAGTTGGATGAGTTAATCAGAAACGGATTCAGAAAGTCGAAAAACAGCAGTATTGTGATTGTGTCGGAAAGTGATGTGACAGGTGGGGCCTATGGCTTGGCCGAAAGAATGTACAGGGAACATCCTGAGTATGACGTGCGTGTGTCAATTCTGGGTCACATTCAACGTGGCGGATCACCCTCGGCCTACGACCGCATCGTTGCGAGCCGAATGGGTGTAGCAGCTATTGATGCTTTGATGGATGGCTTGCGCAACATCATGATCGGGATTGTTAATAATGAAATGGTCCATGTACCTTTGGCAAAAGCAATCAAAGATGATAAGCCGGTAAATGAAAATTTAATTGGGGTTTTGCAGATTTTGTCGATTTAGACTTTTATATCTTTAATCATCAGCTGAATAGTCGTATTTCCATTAAAGTTATTTTCCTCTAAACTATAACAGATATCCAGGGGTTTCATTGACTTCAGGTGATCGTTGAACTCATACATGCCAAAAGCAATTCCGTTCATGACATTTTCAGAACTTGGATCTACCAATTCTAATTTCAGGTGTTCCTGTTCTTTGCCAACGAGGCGACTCGATCCGTAATCCATCACCTTTTTGGTAGAAAAGATCGGTTTCATGTTTCCGGGGCCAAAAGGTCCGAATTGTTTCAAGACACTGAAAAATTTTGGAGTAATATCTTTGAAGTCAATTTGTGCGTCAATATCAACTTGAGGTGATGTTTGTTCTTCAGTAATGGTTTTTGAGACATACTGCTCAAATCGCTCCGTAAATAGCATCACATTTTCTTCCTTCATGGATAAACCTGCAGCATAGCGGTGTCCGCCAAAATTTTCCAATAAATCCCTGCAAGAATCGATGGCGTTATAGATGTCGAAACCGGGAACCGAACGCGCCGATCCGGAAGCAAAACCATTCGAACTGGTCAGTACGATGGAAGGTTTGTAAAACTCTTCGGAGAGCCGCGATGCAACAATTCCGATAACCCCTTTGTGCCAGTCGGGCTTGTAAACCACAATTGATTTTCTGGTCAAATAAGCCGTGTTGGATGCAATTAATTGTATGGCTTCATCCGTGATATTTTTATCTAAGTCTTTTCGATCGTTGTTGTACTCGTTGATGGTTCCGCTTTTCATTTTCGTGAACTGAACATCACTTGAGACCATTAATTCTACCGCTTCAGAAGCTAATTTCATTCTGCCGGAAGCATTGATTCGAGGACCTACCTTGAAGACAATATCGGTTATGTTGATCTCTTTATCAGCTAAACCACAGACTTCCAAAATGCTTTTAACCCCGACACTCGGATTTGAATTGAGTTGTTTCAAACCGTAATAAGCCAGGATTCTGTTTTCTCCGGTAATGGGGACGATATCAGAAGCGATGCTTAATGCCAATAAATCGAGTAATGGTATTAATTCAGTAAAGGGGATGTTGTTGCGTTGCGCAAAAGCCTGCAAAAGTTTAAATCCTACGCCACAGCCTGATAGGTGTTTAAATGGGTACGGGCAATCCGGTCTTTTGGGGTCGAGGACAGCAACGGCATTCGGTAATTCAGCGTCAGGTGTATGATGGTCGCAGATGATAAAATCAATATCAAGCTCACGAGCATAGTTGATTTTTTCAATGGCTTTTATGCCGCAATCAAGTGCGATAATAAGCTTAATCCCCTGACTTTTGGCGAAGTCAATTCCCAATGTCGAAATACCATAGCCCTCTATGTATCTGTCAGGAATATAAAATTCCACATTGCTGTATATTCTTTTGATAAATTTGTAAACCAATGAAACGGAGGTCGTGCCATCCACATCATAGTCGCCGTAAATCATAATTTTTTCATTTTCCTGAATGGCATCGGTTAGCCGATCAACAGCTTTTTCCATATCTGCCATCAGAAAAGGATCATGCAAATCGGCGAAATCCGGTCGGAAAAATCGGCGTGCTTCATCGAAAGTATGAATGTCCCGTAGAACCAACAATTTTGCAAGAATCGGACTGATATTTAGTTCGTTTGCTAAGTTGTTTTGTATGTCAATTTGTTGATTTGTAAGGGTTTTAAATATCCATTTATTAGTCATTTGGAGTGATTTTTTAAAGGTTGTAAAGGTAGTATAAATTTTTGATGCAGCAAATTAGAAAATTCTGTTATCTTTGTCGTTTGTAATTCAGATTTACATCTTTCAATCAGGATTTAAAGATGTAATGTTTAGTATTATTGCACCAGCATGGATAAACGTAAATTATTATTGAAATTCATTACATTTGATGTCTTGGCTGCTGTCTTCGTTTGGTTACTTTTCATGTTATTCCGAAAGACCGTAGTAGATGCTTATTTGTTTAGGGATGTGAGAATTTTTGTTCCTAACTACGATTTTGTGTCCGGGTTCATTTTTTTTCCATTGAGTTGTTTGTTTATCCATTCCATTTCTGGTTTTTATCGTCGTCCTGAAAATCAAACAAAGACCACATCCATATTTACTACATTTGTTGCAACTGCAATTATAAGTATCACCATTTTCTTTGTTTTGATGTTAGATGATGTGGTGATTTCTTATAAATACTACTATTATTCTTTGTTGGTGCTTTTCAGCTTGCTTTTTGTGTTTACAGTTTTCTTTCGGCTGATGATTTTCATGCAAATCAGACATTTGTTCAAGACTAAGAGGTTGACAATCAATTCGGTAATTGTGGGAACCGGGAAAAATGCATTGAAAATGGCAAATGATTTGGAGAAAAATGCGTTAGATTACACGCTCATTGGATTTATTTCAGTTGAGAATCAAACGAATGAAGTGCCTAATGAGGCCATTATTGGGTATTATAATAAGATGGGAGAAGTTATTGAGAAATACGAAATCAAAGATGTAATTATTGCTTTGGATAATACCGATGAATATCAGCTTTTTAAATTAATCAATGCCTTGCACAGGTATGAAGTTGAAATCCGATTTACGCCCCGATTATATGAAATTTTGACTGGAGGATCCAGGATAAAAATGATGGGAGTAAGTCCGTTGGTTAATATTACCACCTTGAATATGCCCGACTGGCAGTTTAGTATCAAAAGGTACTTCGATATTGTTGTTTCCTTTTTTGCATTACTTTTCTTAAGTCCACTTTTGATTTATTACATGATACGAATCAAAATGGACTCACCCGGTCCCATTTTTTATTTACAAGAAAGAATCGGGTTACAGGGCAAACCATTCAAAATCATAAAGTTTCGTACTATGTACGACAAGTCGGAATATGGTACACCCCAGTTGAGCAGTGCCAACGATGGAAGAATAACACCTTTGGGACGAATTCTGCGCAAGTATAGAATTGATGAATTGCCTCAATTTATTAATATTATGAAAGGAGATATGAGTATTGTAGGCCCCCGACCAGAAAGAAAATTTTATATTGATCAGATTATCGAAGAAGCTCCTTATTATTGTTTGTTGTATAAGATTAGACCGGGTTTGACTTCGTGGGGGCCCATCAAAATTGGCTATTCGGATACAGTTGAAAAAATGATTGAAAGATTGAATTATGACATTATTTATTTAGATAATATGTCACTTATAAATGACATGAAAATTTTAATTCAAACTATTGAGATTGTGTTTAAAGGTAAAGGTGTTTAGCTTATTAGCGAGCAAAAGATTTAAAATTGGAATCGGCTTGCCGGTTGTAAGTAGTCATTGTGATTAAAGAGAAATGGATAAAAAGGATTGGTACTTAAAAATGATAGCTTGGCGTGAAGCCCACATCAAACAACGACATTTCATCTTGTTGTTGGCATTTATCGTTGGATTTTTTGCCTCTGTGGCAGCTAATCTATTAAAATCAACCATCCATTTTATTCAAGAATTACTTACGAATAGCTTCAGCCGTTTTGAAGTTAATTACTGGTATCTGGTTTTTCCGGTTATTGGCATTTTACTGACATCGCTATTCGTGAGGTATATCGTCAAAGATGATATCAGTCACGGGGTTACACGGATTTTATATGCCATCTCCCAAAGAAAAAGTATTCTTAAGCTTCATAATGTGTGGACTTCATTGGTCGGTAGTTCTGTTACCATTGGTTTTGGAGGATCTGTCGGGGCAGAGGCTCCCATTGTGCTAACTGGTTCTGCGATTGGATCCAATCTCGGGAAATTTTTCAAGATGGATCAAAAAACACTCATGCTGTTAGTTGGTTGTGGTGCTGCCGGTGCAATAGGCGGAATTTTTAAAGCACCAATCGCCGGCCTTGTTTTTACATTGGAAGTTTTGATGCTCGACATGACACTTGCTTCGGTAGTACCAATTATCATATCTTCTGTTACAGCGACTACATTCACATATATTTTTTCAGGAAGTGCATTCATGTTCCATTTTGGGTCGTATCAACCTTTTGATGTGGAAAGGATTCCACAGTTCATCATTTTGGGAATAGTGTGCGGCTTGGTTTCACTCTATTTTACCCGCGGGATGAACAAGGTGGAAGGTGTTTTTCGGAAAATTAAAAAACCAATTTGGAAACTCGTTGCCGGGGGTGGAGTTTTGAGTTTGTTGATTTTTCTTTTTCCGCCTTTATATGGAGAGGGTTATGATACCATTGAGGCCTTGATTAATGGTAATTCAGCTTCGGTGCTCGACCGGAGTTTCTTTCAGCAATTGGGAAGTGGTCCTTGGGTGCTCATGAGTTATTTGTCGCTCATCGTCATTTTCAAGATATTTGCAACAGCAGCTACCAACGGAGCCGGAGGAGTAGGGGGTATTTTCGCTCCATCACTGTTTTTGGGCAGTCTGACTGGTTTTGTTGTGGCAACAGGAATCAGGATGCTGGGATTTGAAGCATCGCTTGAAAATTTCTCGCTTGCCGGGATGTCTGGTGTGATGTCCGGCGTAATGCATGCTCCGTTGACCGGTATATTTCTGATTGCAGAACTAACAGGAAGCTATGCTTTGTTTATGATGTTGATGATTGTCTCGACTGTCTCTTACCTGACTATCATCGTATTTGAAAAACACAGTCTCTATGCGATGCGTTTGGCACAAAAGGGTGAATTGATTACACACAATAAAGACAAAGCAGTATTGACACTCATGAAAACCGAGAATGTGATTGAAACAGATTTGCAGACATTGCATCCGGAAATGACTTTGGGTGAGCTAGTCAAGATTATATCAAAATCCAATCGCAATATTTTCCCTGTTGTAAACGAAAGTACTGGTGTTTTGTTGGGCATTGTTTTATTGGATGAAGTTAGAAACATCATGTTCCGACAGGAATTGTACAATCGGTTTACAGTGAAAAATTTGATGATTTCTCCTCCTGCAACGATCAGTGAGCAACTACCGATGGAAAAGGTCATGCAGATTTTCGAGGATACCGGTGCCTGGAACCTACCCGTGGTTGATCAACAAAAGCGTTATGTGGGTTATGTTTCCAAATCGAAGATTTTTAGTTCGTACAGACATGTTTTAGTGCATTTCTCGGATGAGTAAGACGTTTTAGCGAAGAGCTAAGAGTGAAGATTTAATATTAACACAGTATTATAATATAATGAATACAGATAAACTTACATACACGGATGCTGTTGCTGAACTTGAAACCATTTTAATAGCACTTGAGAATTCAGAAGAAGTGGATGTGGATAGCATCTCTTCTAAAGTAAAAAGAGCTGCTGAATTGATGGATTTTTGTAAAAATAAGCTCCACGTACTCGATGAAGCATTGGCGAAATTGATAGCAGAAGTCTGATTTAGGACTGATTTTTGGTTATTTATTAGTCTAAAACACAAAAAACCCGCAATATTGTAAAAAAATATTACAGGTTTTTTGTGTTAGAACTTGTTTTGCGTATAAATTTGAAATCAATATATTGTTTTTGAGTGTTTGTTGCTAATACACAGATAATCAATGATATGTGGATTCTTAGGTATGCTTTTAATATTTTGTTTAAATAAAAATAGCTACTCTTTCATTCGAAAACAGCACATTCTGATGTATATTTTCTCTATTTTTTTTCAAATTGTAAGCTTACCCTATTGTTTTTTAATTTTCAATCCTCTATATTTGCCCTCGTGAAAAGTCAAAAAGTATCAATAAACTTGAAGTTAAATAAAAAATGGTAAATTTATGAGAAAACTAACGTTCTTATTCGCCTGCTTATTAGTAGGCGTAAGTGTGGTGTTTGCTCAAACCTCTTTTTCCGGAAAAGTAATTTCGGCAGAAGATGGGGAGGCGATAGTAGGCGCTACTGTAATGGTTAAGGGTACCACAACCGGTACAATTACCAATGTGAATGGTAACTTTACAATTTCATTACCGGGATCAAACAGAACCTTGGTGGTTTCGTACATCGGGATGAAAACAATCGAGGTTCAGGTAACTCCGGGTATAGTAATTCAACTGGAGTCTGATACAGAAGAACTTGAGGAAGTTTTGGTTGTTGCATACGGTACTGTCAGACGGGAAGCAAAAACAGGTTCTATATCAACAGTTAGTGCCGAACAAATTGCCAACATTCCTGTATCATCAATTGATAAGATGCTGTCAGGTAAGTTAGCCGGTGTTACAATCAGTTCACAATCTGGACAGCCGGGATCTTCTTCAACAATACGAATACGTGGTACAAGTTCTATTAATGCAGGGAATGAACCATTGTATGTTGTGGATGGTATTGCAGTAATGTCTGGCGATCAAAGTACATTTACAAACACCAATAATGCTTTGGCCATGATTAATCCCAGCGACATTGAAAGTGTGACGGTGTTGAAAGATGCTGCTGCTGCATCAGTTTATGGTTCACGTGCTGCTAATGGTGTTATATTAATAACTACGAAATCGGGAAGTGAAGGTAAAAGTAAATTTGCGGTTCGTGTTAAACGCGGGGTTTCAAGTTTGGCAAATGACAATAATTTTGGCATCATGAGTCCTTCTGAATTACTTGGCTACCAACGTCAGGCAATTATTAATTCGGGTCGTAACCCTGATGATCCTACTGGTTCTTACTATCGTCCTAATGAGTTACTAACTAGAACTCAAACCAACTGGATGGATCACATGACACGCTTGGGAAATCTTCAAGAATATGAAATTACTGCTCAGGGCGGAACCGCAAAGACTAAAACTTATAATTCATTTTCTTATCATAATAATGAGGGTGTGTTTTATGGTGTAGGTTTTGAGAAAATGCAAGCACGCACAAATGTAGAACATGAATTAAGTAAGAAATTAAAGATTGGAACGAAAATTAATTTGGGTTATATGTACGGTGAAGACGTTCCTATGCAATCATTGTACTACGCAAATCCAATTTTTGCTGGTATGACTATCCTTCCTTGGTCTGTTGCTTATACAGAGGATGGTAAACATAATACGGATATTGCTGAAAATGCAGGAACAAATCCGCGTGCAACAGCAGAATATGATGATCAGTGGGAAAAGCAATATCGTTTGAATGGAAATATGTTTCTCGAATATAAGCCGATTAAAGGTCTTACTCTTAGAACAACAAATGGAGCCGAAATGACTTTTAATGAAGGTCGACGCTATTGGTCTCCTGAAACAAACGAAGGCGTAGCTCAGCTGCAGACATCTCAGGCTCAGTATCGCTTGCTTACTACATCGAATACTGCAGTGTATGACGGAAATCAGGACAAACATGCTTATCGCTTGTTAGCTGGTCAGGAAGCTACCCATAGAACCTTTATGTATAATTATCAATCTTCGAAGGATTTAGATCCGAAAATTCCTTACCATGTTTCCGGAAACACGTCTAATGATATTGAATATGATGTTAATACTTCGACCTTATTATCTTTCTTTGGTGTGCTGGATTACAACTACGATGCCCGATATTATCTTCAGGCTTCTGCTCGTTATGATGCTTCTTCCAAGTTTGGCAAAAATAACCAATGGGGTCTTTTTTATTCGATCGGTGGTTCATGGAATGCCCATAATGAAGATTTTTTAAATGATTTTAATGAAATCAATCTGCTTAAAGTACGGGCAAGTTATGGTCTAAATGGGAATAACAACATTGTAGATTATCGTCAATATGGAGTTTATGCAACGACTAGCTATAATGGTGTAACAGGAATGAGACCATCAACTCCTCCTAATGATAACCTTTCCTGGGAAAAGAATGGTACCTGGAATGCCGGGGTTGACTTTCGTTTCTTAAAACATTTTTCAGGTAGTTTAGATGTGTATTCCAGAACAACCACAGATATGCTATTAAACAAACCATTATCTAGCACAACCGGTTTTACATCGGCGTTGCAAAATGTAGGTAGTATGCGTAACGATGGTATAGAGTTTCAGTTGGATGCTGATTTAATTACCCGTAAAGATTTGAATTGGACATTGGGATTTAATATTGCTCATAACAAATCGGAAATTCTTGAGCTTTCAGGAGATAAAATGATGGATTATGTGGATGATTCCAGAATTAAACATATTGTTGGTGAGAGATTATTTACTTATTATGTAAGAGATTACTACGGTGTTAATCCTGTAAATGGAGAAGCCCTTTGGTTAACTGAAGCTGGAGATCTTACAAATGATTTCAACAAAGCTGCTTATGTGAAATCTGGTAGTCCTGAACCCAAGTTGACGGGTGGTCTGAGCACTTCTGTAAGATATAAAAATTTTACTTTAAGTACACAATTAGAATATAAATTTGGGAATAATGTTTTCATCATTGAAAACAGGTATTTGCAATCTGACGGAAATCAAATGTCAATGAATCAGGCAAAGAGTGTCTTGAACTATTGGAAAGAAGTAGGTGACACTGGTGTGAATCCAAAACCTATTGCAGGTAATTCGTCCAACTCATATAGTTTTGCCTCAAATCGTTTTATTGAAAGAGGAGATTTTCTGAGAATCAAGGACTTGACTTTGGCATATGAAATTCCAACCAATCTGTTAAAAATCACAGGAATTTCAGCAATGAAAGTTTATGCGAGTGGCTACAATGTATTTACATTCCATGATGTAAACTTTTGGGATCCTGAACGTGGTGAAACCGGTATGGGATATGGTATTTATCCGATGACAAAAACTTTTGTTATAGGTCTTGATTTATCATTCTAAAAACCTCTAAAAGAAATTAAAAATGAAAAAGATAATTTTTATACTAATTGTAATGTCAGCGGGGTTAATCTCCTGTACGGATTTTCTTATCGAGGAACCAGTCCTGACACAGAGTAATGAGTTGATCCTCTCAGATTTTGATGGATTGAACAATGCCACCCAAGGCGCATATTCTCCACTTCAAAGTTCGAGCTGGTACGGAGCTAATTTTATCCTTGCAGCCGAATTACGTGGCGGCAATGCTAAAAACCCTACAAACACCGATTTTACATCCGGTCGTTATACGAATGAATATAACTGGAATTTTACTTCCAGTGCAACTTCTCCAATCTGGAACTTTGCTTATTATGTGATTTCTGCTGCCAACAACGTTATTAATGCAATTCCTAACGTGGAAGGAGACGAACAAAGTCTGAACAATTTAAAGGCAGAATGTCTCTTCTTGAGGGCAATGTCACATTTCGACCTTGTTAGAACATATGCGCAACCTTATACTCACGATTCATTGTCGTTGGGAGTTCCGTTGACATTAATATCAAAAATTGACTTACCGGCCAGAAATAAGGTAAATGAAGTATATAAACAAATTGTTACTGATTTGTTGGAAGCTGAAGCAATTATCGATCCTGTATATAAGAGATCAAATGTGACCGATGTAAAAGCTGTTGCATCATTAGAAGCTATTCAAGCTTTGTTATCAAGAGTTTATCTCTATATGGGCAAATGGCAGAAAAGTGCCGATTATGCAACTAAGGTAATCAATAGCGGCAAATACAATCTATGGGATGCAGATGCTTATGTCGGTGAATGGGGTAAGTTAACAGCCGTTTCTAATGGTGAAATAATTTTTGAAGTCTTTGGTGACAGAAAGAATTCTTATTGGGGAAGCTGGGATGATATTACCTGGATGGTTAATCCTGATGGATATGCCGATGTTGCTTCTACTGCGGATTTGAGAAATTTATATTCAGTTAGCGATATTCGTTCTGAGATGTTTGTTAGCCATGCTGATGCTGCTGACCATTTCTGGACATTGAAATATCCTGGAAAAGCTGGATCAAACAAACAGGAAAATAATGTTGTGATTTTACGACTCTCTGAAATGTATTTAAACCGGGCTGAAGCGATTTATAACGGAGCACAAATTACGGGCGTAACTGCAGAATCTGATTTGAATGCAATTGCCTCTAAACGAGGTGCTTCCGCCATTGCTTCTGCCAATGCAACAAATTTATTTGATGAGAGAAGAAAAGAACTTGCTTTTGAGGGGCACATCGTTTATGATTACGCACGTTTAAGGAAATCATTGGTTCGTACGGACTATGATGGGACTGCGGTAAATAAAGATATTGCTTTCCCAAGTTCTAAATGGGCACTACCTATACCGAAAAGGGAAACAGATGCTAATCCGAATATAGTACAAAATCCACAGTAATAATCCATTAAATTTTACAAATATGAAATTATTAAAATATATATTCTTAACCGTGGTTAGTGCTTTAATTATCGCTTCATGCGAATTAAACAAGCTCCCCGAGTTTAATGATGATGATGCATTCATCTCATTTTTAAGTGCGACATCAAATGTCGGTGAGGAAAAGGATAGCATAGCCATTCCGGTATTGCTTACTTCATTATCAGGTATATCCACAACTGTTGAATTTGAATTCGTTGTGGATGCTGCCAGAAAAGATTCGGCTATTGAGGGTGTACATTATACCATCAGAAATACAACCAATAAACTCACATTTACAAAAGATAAACCAACGCAGTACATCATTGTTGATATCATTGATAATACTTCTTTTGATGGTGATGTCCAAGTGAATATTGTTTTGAAAAATCCAATCGGTGTGAATTTAGGGGATAGTAAGTTAACCGTTTTGAAAATCAATGATGACGAGCATCCACTGTTATTTATCTTAGGTGATTTAACTGCTAAGGGAACTTCATATTTCAATGGTGCTGAGGAATGGGCTGTTAAAATTGAAAAAGATGCTGATGATTTATCAAAAGTATGGATTAGTAATTTAGTCAATGGAGGTTCTTCTGCATCTTCACCTGTTTACGGTGTTGTAAATGATGAAAAAACAGAAATTCGTATTCCTGTAAAACAAGCTATCGCCGTAAGTGCATCTTATCCAAGAATTAATCTTGAAGGGTATTATGGCCCTGATGGGGATGACAAGATTCCGACCGGAGGTTATCTGACCGGAATAATTGCAGCTGATGGTACAATCACAATACAGGATGAATTTGGATCTCAGGTGTTCTCTGATGCTGATGCAACCGTATCTTTAGGTTGGTTCAATATTTATCAGACTGGTGTAACATTAAAAAAATAATTAATTTTAAAATTGATTGAATATGAAAAAGTTATTAAATATTATCATAGCCAGCTTGGTGCTGGTTGGTTGTACGACCTTTGATACTTACGAGCCGGCACCTACTGGTACGATACCTTCAATAACAATTGAGGTGGATGCTCTGACAGTCACTGACTCTACGTTCAATTTAGTGTTGACACCTAGTGCCGGAACAACTTACTATTCGTTTTTTATTGAAGCAAATAGCGATACAATTACCGTTGATGGTTATAACCTGATTAAAGGTAGTACTTATAAGGGTGTGTTAGCTAAAGTCTTGAATGTGACTAAAGATGCGACTTTTAGTTCTAATATGCGTAATGCCGATGGCGTTCCTCTTTGTGTTCCGAATACTACTTATCAGATTTATGCTGTTGCATCCAATAGCAATGGTGTTGTTGGTGAAGTTGCTCAGTTGACTATAAAAACAACTGATGGTCTAATTCCGGTACCAGTAACAGCTCTCGGAGATGCGGCAACGAAATCTGTCAAAGTGACCTTTTCAGAGATTATTAAAAGAGGTTCCGGTAAAGTTACTGCTACATATTATAAAGAGTTTGATGTAGCTAATCCAACTGTTGTAGAATTGGCAGAGTCTAATATTGAAATTGACGGCAAAGTTGTTACAATAACGGCTCCTGATTCTCCTGATGGTGCGTTTGTAAATATTAACTGGGAAGCAGCAGCATTTAACGATGTTTTTGGTAATCCTTGTAATGCTTACACCAATAAGGGATTCAACATTAACACAGGAGCTCATCAGGGAATTCGTTTCCGTGTAGCAACTGTAAGTTTTGAAGTAAACGATAGTTGCTTTGTGTCGCCGACAGTAGGTGGATCATTTGTCGATTGGACAGCTTTTCAGGGCGTAGTTACATTTGAAGAAAACATCTACAGGGTTGTCAGCAAAGTTAAAACCGGGGACCTAAGTGTTGTTTATAGTTCGGCAACAAAAGCAACAACAGTTCAGTTAACTGCAAGTAAATGGAGTGTTGCTGGTGCATCGATAAACTTTGTGTTACCTGAGGCTCCAACAGTTGGTGATGGTGTAACGCTGAATATCAAAGCTGGTGTGTTCTTTGATGTTTATGGAAATCCAAATGCAGCTTATACAAAAACAGCCGTTAAGTGGACCTTGTTTGAGTTCAAAAAAGAAATGCTGATTGGGACGTTTAGCTTCTCCGGTGTATCTGTTTATGATGGAAAAACATATGATGAGGATGATAGCTTTACTCTGGAAGAGGATACAGGAAATGCGAATTCTATTAAAATCAAAGATTTTATGGTACCGGTTGCAGCAGATATTTACGGAACATACGATTTGACTGCTGGTAAATTCTATCTGAATGCATGGGACTCACTTGGTGTGATTACCTTGGGGGCAACCACTTATGAAATGTATCTGTATAATCATGTCAATACAACTTCTGCAACAATACCATTTGACATTAAAACGGATGGTACGATTGTAAGTACTCAATTCGCATTGATTATCTATAATCCGATAACCGCAGGATTAAGTTTTTATGATAAATATAATCCTGCAACTTTTAGTCCTGTAGTTCCAGCTTCTGTGAAGAAATCGGCAGCCAGGGTTAAGTCACCAAAAACATCGTTTAATGAAACGCATTTTAAACAAATTACCGACAAAAAGGTGATTGAAGCCTTTCACAAAATGAAATAAATATTGTTAAATACATAATCAAAAAGAAGGACTGTAATTTTATGGTCCTTCTTTTTTCTATCTTTGTTCGAAATTATTATAAAGATATGTATATGAGATTCATAGTATTGATGCTCTGTGTTTTTTTTCTAAACAGTTATACCTTGTATGGTAAAATTGTTTCCAAAGATGCTTTGTTGTCAGTATTGCCCCGTTTTAGTCATTCAAAAGGTTTAAATGTTGAAGGTGTTTCCGCTATAGAACCATATATGCTGGATAACAAAACGGTTTACTATATTGTGAATTTCCAACCTGAAGGTTGGATGTTGATTTCAGGTGATGATGCAGCAACTCCTGTGATAGCATACTCGCATATCGGCCATTTTGTAGCTCAGAATCAACCTGAATCAATGCAAGCGTGGATGTCAAATTATGCGCAGCAGATTTTCGATCTCACTTTGAAAGCAGATTTACCCACACATTCGTATTGGGGAGAACAGCCTTCAAAAATTATTGGTAATTCTCAGGTAGATGTAATAGAACCGATGATCAAAGTGAAGTTTAATCAGTCAAACCCATGGAATAAGTACTGCCCTTCTGATAATAACGGACGTGCTTTGGTAGGTTGTGTCGCTGTAGCCATGGCTCAAGCGATGACTGTACCGAAATATCCTAATCGCCCTGAAGGTTTTTTTAGCTATTATTGTGCACCTTATGGTAATCTGGCAATTGATTATAGTGCTGAACCAGCATATAATTGGAACTTGATAATTTCCGGAACTGATGGTAAAGATGCAGCAGCAAAATTATTATATCATTGTGGTGTGTCTGTCGAAATGGGTTATTCTGCAACAGGTTCAGGCACTCAAACTAATAAAATCACCGGGGCACTTAAGAAATATTACGCATATCCCAATTCGGTTAAAACCTATACCAGAGATTCTTATACAGAAAACTGGGAAGATTTGATTAAAAACGAGTTAAAGCATGGACGGGCAGTGGTTTATGCCGGTAACGATGGAACTTCAAATCCGGGTCACGCATTCAACTTAGATGGTTTTGATGGAAATAACATGTACCATATCAATTGGGGTTGGGGTGGAGCCAATAATGGTTATTACAGCATTAATAATGTAAGAGATGGCCAATATGATTACACTAAAGGACAACAGGTTATTGTCGGTATACGTGCTCCCACAGTTGCACCATCAGATATTAATATTAGTAATCTTACAGTTGGAGCCAATAAACCGGCAGGAACGATTGTCGGAAGCATTACTATTGACAGTGAAGCCGTGAACCCTGTTTATCAGTATGAGCTGAAAGGGGCTTATAGTATATTTATTCACGATTATCTGCCAAGTGCATTTTATATTGAAAATGGCTACCTGAAAACATTGAGACCATTTGATTTGGAAGATGAACAAATCCCATTAAATATAAAAGTTACCAATGTCAGTAATGGCTTTTTTTATGAAAAAGATTTTTCCATTCGCATTGTTGAGGGTGAAACAGGTTTAGTTGATTCATATGATTTTCACAAAAAGTTGGTGTATGTTTCTGCGGAAAATAAAATAATGCTGGATTGTAATTGCCAAAATCTCAGGTTTAATATCTATAGTCTTACCGGTACAAAATCTTCAACAGGCATTATCAACTCCGGAGAAAATCAAATTGATGTATCAGGATTGAAGTCAGGATATTATCTGTTCCAGGTAGATGATCCCTCTATTAAACCAATAAAAATATTAATTAATTAACTTCAAAAATCATGAAACACATAATTCTTTTTGTTTTTATATTGATTTTGCTCTTTAAGGTGCAATCTCAACAATATGATCCTACCACAAAATGGCCTTATCTGTATGAAAATTTCACCAATGGGGTCATTTATTTTGCAGATAATAAGAAGATAACTGCCAATGTGAATGTTCACTTGTTGAATTCTACATTACACTATCTGAAAAACGAATCGATTTTTCAAATTGAACCAAAAGACTTGATTCGTGTAGAAATAGGTTCTGATTTTTTTATTTACATTGATAATCAGTTATCCCGGGTTATCAAACAAAACAACAAGAACTTGCTCACAGCAATCACAAAAGGCGATTTTGATGCTTTGTTTAAATCATCTGGTGCATACGGTATGAGTACAAATTCTTCTGCTGCACGTGATCTGAGTTCACTTGAGATTGGCGGACTGACCAATATCAACCATAGACAACTGATGATTGAGAAAGAAGATGGACAATCATTACCCGTAAAAAAAGAGTATTTTTTCATCATTGATAACAACACGTTTTCTGCATCAAAAAAGAATCTGGAAAAACAATTGGACCCAATAATGAAAAATAAATTAAAATTTTATTTGAAAAAAAACAGATTCAAATGGAATGATGAAAAGCAGTTGGGTGAATTGCTTGATTTTCTTCTTGAAAAGTAGCGGATTAGATGCTATTTTTTATTGATTTGCTTGAAAAAATCATTCCCCTTATCATCCACCAGAATAAATGCAGGAAAGTTCTCAACCTCAATTTTCCAGATAGCTTCCATGCCTAATTCGGGATAAGCCAGACATTCAACCTTTTTGATGTTTTGCTGTGCGAGGATGGCTGCGGGACCGCCTATTGAACCCAAGTAAAAGCCACCGTATTTATGACAGGCATCGGTGACCTGCTGACTGCGGTTTCCTTTGGCAATCATAATCATACTGCCGCCTTTAGATTGAAATAAATCAACATAAGAGTCCATACGGCCGGCAGTAGTTGGTCCAAATGAACCGGAAGGCAGACCTTTGGGTGTTTTTGCCGGACCGGCATAGTAAATCGGATGATCTTTTACGTATTGCGGTAGTTCTTTGCCTTCATCCAGCAATTCTTTCAGTTTTGCATGGGCTATATCGCGACCGACCACGATGGTTCCTGTAAGCGATAGTCGGGTAGAAACAGGATATTGACTTAATGTTTCCAGAATTTCTTGCATCGGACGGTTCAAGTCAATTTTCACAGCATTTCCTTCGCCCTGAATTCTGTATGCTTCGGGGATGTACTTGCTTGGATTGTCTTCTAATTTCTCCAGCCAGATGCCGTCTTTGTTGATTATCCCCTTGATGTTTCTGTCGGCGGAACAGGAAACGCCCATGCCAACAAAACACGATGCTCCATGACGGGATAACCTGACGATGCGTATGTCATGCGCAAAGTATTTCCCTCCAAACTGTGCTCCCATGCCAAAGTCCTGTGTTGCTTTCAGGATTTTTTGTTCCATCTCAACATCCCGGAATGCTCGTCCGAGTTCATTACCGGTAGTAGGTAATTCATCATAATATTTGGTTGATGCGAGTTTGACAGTTTTCATACACGCATCGGCCGAAGTCCCACCGATGACAAAAGCTAAGTGGTATGGCGGACAAGCTGCAGTACCAAGTGTTTTCATCTTTTCGGTCAGGTATTTCTCTAATGAAACAGGATTTAACAAGGCTTTTGTTTCTTGAAACAGATAAGATTTGTTGGCAGAACCACCTCCTTTGGCGATAAACAGGAATTTATATTCGTTACCATGACTGGCCATCAAATCAATCTGAGCGGGCAGGTTGGTGCCGGTATTCACTTCATCATACATATTCAAGGCCGCGTTTTGTGAATAACGCAGATTCTCGTCCCTGTAGGTTTCGTAAATGCCTCTCGACAAGGCTTCTTCGTCAGTGCCATCGGTATAAACATTGTTGCCCTTTTTGGCATATACTGTTGCTGTTCCTGTATCCTGACAGAAAGGCAATACACCTTTTGCTGATATCTCTGCATTACGCAACATCGTAACCGCCACATATTTGTCGTTTTCGCTCGCTTCCGGGTCTGCCAAAATATCTGCAACTTGTTGCTGATGTTCAGGTCGTAACAGGAAAGAACAATCGCGCATCGCTGTGCGAGCCAATAAAGTCAGCGCTTCAGGAACCACTTTCAGGATTTCCTGTCCTTCGAAATTTGCTGTCTTGACAAAATCTTTTGTTAGCAGATAGTATGCTGATTTGTCTTTTCCCATCGGGAAGGTGTCCTGGTAGTTGAATTCTTTTGCCATAAATGCAGTTTGTGTTTTGTTGTTATCTATTGAGTGCAAATTTACGGTTTTTTATTGAACCACAAAAGGCACAAAAGGAAGACCAAGGAATCACAAAAGATTTATGATTCTGACGTGTGTAATTATATGCAAAGCATTCTGAAATTTGCAACCTGCTCCGAAGGGATAAAATATGGATAACCCCGAACAAGCGAAGTGCAGTGGAGGGAATGCGACTCCCACGAACCTTTGCGGATAGTCAGTATAAACATTATGATAATTCATTTGTTTAAATCAAAATAGAACTCTAAGTTATTTCTTCTTTTGTGATTCCTTGGTCTTCCTTTTGTGCCTTTTGTGGTTCAATAAAAATCAGTACTTTTGCAAATTGAAATAAGAATGGTATTAGTAATAGGTAAAATAATATAAATCAAAACAATATGAATAAAAAAGCTTTATTAATGATCCTCGATGGCTGGGGAATCGGCAACGGTTCGAAGGCTGATGTGATCGCTTCGACTCCAACACCCAAATGGGATAAGTTAATCGCAACTTACCCAAATTCTTACCTCATGGCTTCGGGAGAAGATGTGGGTTTGCCGGAAGGACAAATGGGAAACTCGGAGGTCGGTCACTTGAATATCGGCGCCGGACGTGTTGTCTATCAGGATTTGGTGAAAATCAACATCGCTTGTCGCGATAACAGCATCTTAGAGAATCCGGAAATTATCAATGCATATACTTACGCCAAAAAGAATAATAAGAAAATGCATTTCCTCGGATTGGTTTCCGATGGTGGTGTGCACTCTTCACTGGATCATCTTTTTAAATTATTAGATATCGCTAAGACTTATGGTGTTGTTGATGCTTATGTGCATTGCTTTATGGATGGTCGTGATACTGACCCAAGAAGTGGAAAAGGATTTATCGAGCAGTTGGAAGCTCATACACAATATTCAGCGGGTAAAATTGCATCAATTATTGGTCGCTATTATGCGATGGATCGCGACAAACGCTGGGAGCGGGTTAAGGATGCTTATGATTTGATGGTTAGAGGAAAAGGAACTCCCACAACCGATCCGGTTGCTGCCATGCAGGCTTCTTATGATGCAGGTATTACAGATGAATTTGTAAAACCGATTGTGGTGACGGATGATAATGGCCAGCCGCTTGCAAAAATTGAATCCGGTGATGTCGTGATTTTCTTTAACTACAGAAACGACCGTGCAAAAGAGCTAACGATTGTTTTGACTCAGGAAGATATGCATGAATACGATATGCACACCATGCCGTTGGAGTATTATTGCATGACGCCTTATGATTCTACTTTCAAAGGATTAAAAGTCTTGTTTGATAAAGATAATGTGCAAAACACGTTGGGCGAACATCTTGCAGGCTTGGGGATGAAACAGTTGCGTATTGCCGAAACAGAAAAATTTGCTCATGTGACTTTCTTCTTTTCAGGAGGTCGTGAATCGGAGTTCGATGGTGAGGAAAGAATTTTGGTTCAATCGCCTAAGGTAGCCACCTATGATTTGAAACCGGAAATGTCGTCTTACGAAATTACATATGTTTTGACGGCAGAACTGAATAAAAAGAAATTTGATTTCATCGCGCTTAATTTTGCTAATGGTGATATGGTGGGTCATACCGGTGTGTATGAGGCTGTAGTGAAAGCAGTTCAAACCATCGATGATTGTATGTGGAAAGTCGTGGAAGCGGCTAAAGCAAATGATTACGAAGTGATTGTAATTGCCGACCATGGTAATGCCGACAATGCAGTGAATGAAGATGGATCGCCTAATACGGCTCACTCGCTCAACCCTGTGCCGATTGTGTATGTGACTGATCGTCCGGGAGCAGGTGTCGAAAATGGTATCCTGGCTGATGTGGCTCCGTCGATTTGCCAGATTCTGGGTATTCCGAAGCCGATTGAAATGACTGGCAGAGGGTTGTTAAAAATATAATTTCACCACAAAACGCACAAAAGAAACACAAAAGATAAATATAAAAATATTTAACCATAAAAGAATTCACATAAGTACACTTAAGTGAATATAATTTATCACTTTCAGCTCTTAGCTTTTAGTTCTTAGCTTTTAGCTCTTAGTTCTTTTGTGTTTCTTAAGTCTATCTTTTGTGCCTTTTGTGGTTACAAATACAATATGAGAAATCAATTAAAAAACCGTATCCTTGTGCTTGACGGCGCCATGGGAACCATGATTCAGCGGCATAAACTGACTGAAGCAGATTACCGTGGCAGCAGGTTTGCAGATGTAGGCATTCTCCAAAAGGGTAACAATGATTTGTTGGTATTAACCCAGCCGGAGATTATCTATCAGATTCATTGTCAGTATTTAGAAGCAGGTGCCGATATCATCGAAACCAACACTTTCAATGCTCAGCGGATTTCGATGGAGGATTACGGCATGGGTGAATATGTTCGTGAATTGAACTTTGAAGCTGCTCGTCTGGCCAGAAAGGCTGCGGATGAGTTTTCAGCAAAAAATCCCGACAAACCTCGTTTTGTGGCAGGAGCTATCGGTCCGACCAATAAAACTGCGTCTATGTCGCCCGACGTGAACAATCCTGCTTACCGTGCGGTGACTTTTGATGTACTTGTTGAGGCTTACAAAGAACAAATGTTAGCCTTGATCGAAGGAGGTGTGGATGCTTTGCTGATTGAAACTATTTTTGATACCCTGAATGCCAAAGCGGCAATTTTTGCTGCCGAAGAAGCTATGAAAGAATCGGGCAGACGGGTTGAACTGATGATTTCGGCTACTGTGGCTGATGCGAGTGGTCGAACGCTGTCTGGGCAAACGATTCGTGCTTTTCTTGCATCCATCGCACATGCTGATGTCTTGTCAGTCGGATTAAATTGTTCTTTCGGGGCAAAGGATTTGAAACCCTATTTGGAAGAAATTGCCAAATACAGTCCAAGTTATGTCAGCGCATATCCCAATGCGGGTTTGCCAAACCAATTCGGCGAATATGATGAGAGTCCGGAAATGATGGCCGAACAGGTAAAGGAGTATTTTGATGAACAATTGGTGAATATCATCGGTGGTTGTTGCGGTACTACACCGGATCACATCGCAGCTTATCAGCAATTGGTAAAAAACGCTGAATTGCGTACTGCAAAAAAAACCGATGCGCATACAGGCAGTCTTTTTTTGTCAGGATTAGAGCAATTGGAAATAAATAAGAATTCACTTTTTGTGAATATCGGGGAAAGATGCAATGTGGCCGGTTCCCGGAAGTTCCTTCGTCTCATCAATGAAAAAAAATATGAAGAAGCTCTGAGCATAGCGCGGGCACAGGTGGATGATGGTGCACAGATACTGGACATCAACATGGATGATGCAATGCTTGAGTCAAAACAGGAGATGGTGACTTTTCTGAACTATGTCGCTTCTGAACCTGAAATATCCAAAATCCCCATCATGATTGATTCGTCAAAATGGGAAGTGATTGAAGCGGGACTCAAATGTATTCAGGGAAAATGTGTTGTTAATTCCATCAGTTTAAAAGAAGGCGAAGCCGACTTTGTTGAAAAGGCGCGGAAAGTTAGGGCATACGGAGCAGCGGTGGTTGTGATGGCTTTTGATGAAAAGGGTCAGGCTGATTCTTTAGCTCGCCGTCAGGAAATTTGTTCAAGGGCATATCGATTGCTGACCGAGGAAGTTGGGCTTCCTCCGCAAGATATTATCTTCGACCCGAATGTGTTGGCTATTGCAACAGGCATCGAGGAACACAATAACTATGGGGTGGATTTTATCAATTCAGTGAAATGGATTAAAGAAAATTTACCTTTTGCACGGGTAAGCGGAGGAATTAGTAATCTTTCTTTCTCTTTCAGAGGAAATGATTTGGTTCGCGAAGCCATCCATTCTGTCTTTTTGTACCATGCTATCAAAGCCGGATTGGATATGGGTATCGTCAATGCGGGCATGCTCCAGATTTATCAGGAAATTCCGGCTGAAATGCTGGAATATGTGGAGGATATTGTCTTGAATCGAAGACCTGATGGAACTGAACGGATGGTCGACTATGCTGAAAATATCAAATTATCAGCTTCTGAAAAGACTTCAGCAGCAAAGAAAATAGATGAATGGCGTACCCGGAATTTGCAGGCTCGTCTGGAATATGCATTGATTAAAGGCATCAGCGATTTTCTCGAAGAAGATTTGGATGAAGCGCGAGTCCAATATGATACTGCGTTGGAGATTATCGAACAGCCTTTGATGAGCGGGATGAATATCGTCGGTGATTTATTTGGGGAAGGGAAAATGTTCCTGCCTCAGGTCGTGAAGACTGCCCGCACCATGAAAAAAGCGGTGGCAATTCTACAACCCTATATAGAAGCTCAGAAAGTGCCTGGTCAAAGTTCAACTGCGGGTAAATTTCTGATTGCAACCGTCAAAGGCGATGTGCATGATATCGGTAAGAATATTGTTTCAGTGGTACTGGCTTGTAATAATTATGAAGTGATTGATTTGGGCGTGATGGTTCCAACAGAAAAAATTATCAGAATTGCCCTTGAAGAAAAGGTGGATATGCTGGGTTTAAGTGGTTTGATAACTCCTTCTTTGGAAGAAATGTGCATCGTGGCTGCCGAAATGGAAAAGGCCGGATTGAAAATACCGCTTTTAATTGGTGGTGCAACAACATCAAAAATTCATACTGCAGTGAAGATTTCACCAAATTATACAGGAGCGGTAGTTTATGTGAAAGATGCTTCAGTGAATACGCATATTGTAGCGCAACTGATGAATAAGAAAACAATTACGGAGTTTACTGCTGGAATTGCATCCGAATATAAGAGTCTGAGGGAGAAACAAAAAGTGAAAATAAATTTGCTTTCGTTGGATGAAGCAAAGCAACGTAAACCAATGTTGTTTTAAAAATTAACCACATTAGTCACAAAGTACACTTTAGTTATTATTAAACTGTTGTAATGTATAAATACATCATCAATCAAAAACGAAAGTGTACTTTGTGACTAATGTGGTTGAAATTTTTTTATTCAACGTATTTATTGATTACCACATGTGCAATCAAACCTGAAACCATCAATGCACCTGCAACAATTAACATGGTGTTTTCAGGTGTGTTATTGAAAAAATATACTGCCAAAATAGCAGTGCCAATCAATAAAAAAATCGGCCCTAAATATTTTAAAAGACTTTTCATTACGATATCGTTTTAATTTGTTCTATCCGACTGCAAATTAAGTGATTTTTTATGGACTAATCAAATTTTTTCCGCAAAATTAAATAAAATAATTGGTCATAATTGAACGTCGATAAGCCCTCATCTAAATTATTTTGTACTTTTGCATATTGTTTTTATCCATCGAAAAATCAGAATAATCCATGCACATCATTATCATCGGAACAGCTTATCCCTACCGCGGAGGACTTGCAGCATATAACGAACGGCTTGCAAGAGAGTACCAAAGTCAGGGACATGAAGTTGAGATTTTCACGTTTACCTTGCAATATCCTGGATTTTTATTTCCTGGCAAAACTCAATTTTCCTCGGAACCAAAACCCGATGATTTGAAGATTACCCGGATGATTAGTGCTGTTGATCCGCTAAGCTGGATTAAAACCGGGCTCAAAATCAAGAAAAAAGTACCTGACAAAGTGATTTTCTGCTATTGGATGGCGTTTATGGCTCCTTGCTTCGGTACGATAGCCCGCTATGCAAGAAACGGAAAAACGAAGATGATCGGACTCATTCATAATATGATACCACACGAGCCTACAGTCTTGGATAAATTATTCCCCAAATATTTTGTTGATGGGATGGATGGTTTTGTTGCAATGGCTGAATCGGTGGTTTCAGACATCAATTCTTTGGATAAAAACCTGAAATCAAAATTAGTCTCTCCACATCCAATTTATGATCATTATGGCGAAAAGGTTGAACGCCCATTGGCTGCAATGCGTCTGGGGTTAAACGAGGCGAATAATTACATTTTATTTTTTGGATTTATTCGTCAGTACAAAGGGTTGGATTTGTTGTTTGAGGCTTTTGCAGATGAACGGATGCGACAATTTCCTGTCAAGTTGATCGTTGCAGGAGAGTTTTACGAAAACCCCGAACCTTATTTGAAATTGATTAACAAGCTCAAATTGGAGAATTTTGTTGAATTGCGCACCAAGTTTATTGCCGACAAAGATGTGAAGAATTATTTTAGCCTTGCTGATATTGTTGCACAGCCGTACCGCTCGGCCACTCAAAGCGGTGTCAGTCAGATTGCCTATCACTATGAAAATCCAATGTTGGTTACTGATGTTGGAGGATTAGCTGAAATTGTTCCGCATAACAAAGTCGGGTATGTGGTAGATGTGAAGCCGAAAAAAATTGCCGATGCGCTTTTCGACTTCTATGCAAATAACCGTGCAGATGAATTCATCAGTAATATCAAAGTTGAAAAGAAAAAATATGCCTGGTCACGGATGACTGATACTATAAATCAAATATAATATTAAACCATGAACAACGAAATAGTCCAAACCCCCTTAATGAAGCAATACTTCGAGATCAAATCGAAGCATCCTGACGCTATTTTATTATTTCGTTGTGGCGATTTTTATGAAACTTTCTCTACGGATGCTATCCGAGCAGCTGAAGTGTTGGGGATTACGCTTACCCGCCGTGCCAACGGATCTGCGAAAACGGTCGAGTTAGCCGGTTTTCCTCATCATGCATTGGATACTTATCTTCCCAAGCTGGTGCGTGCAGGGTTGCGCGTGGCAATTTGTGATCAATTGGAAGACCCGAAACTGACTAAGAAACTGGTTAAACGAGGTGTTACAGAGTTAGTTACGCCTGGAGTTTCTTACAGTGATACAACGCTGAATCACAAGGAAAATAATTTTCTGGCTTCGGTATACATCGATAAAAAAAATGTTGGGGTTGCTTTTCTTGATATTTCAACCGGTGAGTTTTTAGTTGCAGAAGGAACGGTAGAATACGTAGATAAATTACTCAATAGCTTTAGCCCCAAAGAGGTGCTTTTCGAT
Source organism: Paludibacter sp. (assembly GCA_030655595.1). Next base: position 1,274 of record JAUSNQ010000103.1, on the reverse strand, counting down.
AGAAACAAAAAGCGGGATTTCGAAGATAATTTTGGCAATAAATATTTTACGTATGGACTCGAAGATTGGGCATATACGCCGGATTCTTCGTACGAAAGATTGCTTAAACAATTTGAAACCAAGAATCTGAAAGGTTTTGGTGTCGAGAATTTACCTTTTGCAATAGTTGCTGCAGGGGCAATTTTGCATTATCTGGATTTAACTCATCATCAACAAACCGGTCATATTACCCAATTATCAAGGATTGCAGAAGATCGCTATGTGTGGCTCGATCGCTTTACTGTACGAAATCTGGAATTGTATGGTTCAATCAATGAGGGAGGGAAAACCTTGGTGCAAGTGTTGGATAAGACCATTTCGCCTATGGGAGCAAGGCTGCTTAAACGTTGGATTGCTTTCCCGCTGAAGGATGTGAAGCCAATCAACGAAAGACTAGGTGTTGTGGAGTATTTCTTCAAAAATCCGGAATTGAAAACTTTGCTTGAGCAAAACATTGCCCTGATAGGGGATCTGGAAAGAATTATTTCAAAAGTAGCTGTTGGCAGAATTAATCCAAGGGAAGTGGTGCAATTAAAAGTTGCACTGAAGGCCATTGAACCCATCAAACAAGCCTGTTTTGAAGCAGAAAATATGAGTTTGCAGAAAATTGCAGATCAGTTAAATCTCTGTCAGATTATTACTCAGAAGATTGAGAAAGAAATTCAACCTGACCCGCCTGTACTCATTATTCGAGGTAATATTATCCGAGCTGGCATCGATGCTGATTTGGATGAATTGCGTGATTTGGCTTATTCTGGAAAAGGACATCTTCAAAAATTACAAGAAAGAGAAAGTGCGCTCACTGGTATTCCGAGTTTGAAAATCAGTTTCAACAATGTTTTCGGGTATTATATCGAAGTACGAAATACACACAAAGAAAAAGTTCCAGAAACCTGGATACGGAAACAAACTTTGGTGAATGCAGAAAGATACATCACCCAGGAATTAAAAGATTATGAAGAGAAGATATTAGGTGCAGAAGAGAAAATCCTGAGTATCGAAACCCGGCTGTTTAATGAGTTGGTCATTGGTTTAATAGATTACATCGCTGCTATCCAGTTAAATGCAAATTTAATTGCGCAGTTGGATTGCCTGCTTTCTTACGCCAAAGTCTCCGCTGAAAATAAATATGTTCGTCCGGAAGTGAATGATTCGGAAATCATTGATATTAAGCAAGGAAGACATCCCGTAATTGAAAAACAATTACCACTTGGAGAGTCTTATATTGCCAATGA
>JAUSNQ010000102.1 GCA_030655595.1 Paludibacter sp. | reverse complement strand
ATTATTGAACTTATCCGGCAGGTATCAGAAGATAAAACTGTCCCGAAAAACATCAGAGAAAAGTGCCTTCAGTCTATTGAAATTCTAAAAACCCAAAAAGACCCAGTTGATATTAGAATAAACACTGTTATCAGCTACCTAGATGAGATATCTAATGATCCTAACATACCAATGTACACAAGAACACAGGTTTGGAACATCGTATCGTTGTTAGAAAGCAAACAAAAATAAGTATATAAACAAGCAAGGCATAATAATAATTGGAGAGGTTTAAAATGTTTGATAAATTATTCGGAAAAAAACTTGACGAAGGAGAATTTATTGAGCTTGATACTGCAGAAGAAGTAGGCGGACACAAAATGCAGATTAAGGTTGATAAAATTGAAGACTTCATTGATACAGACAGAGTCCAAAAAGCAGTGAGAGCAGGTGCAATAGTTTTAGTCAAGATAAAAGCTCTAAGAACAAAAGATGAACCTAACACTAAAACACTATTCAAAGACATGACAATACCCATTTTCAACATACCTTTGCCCTCTTTAAAAGTTTGTTTTGTTGAAACCTTGATCTTTTCTATTTTTATTTTTCTAGCAAACCACCATGTGATTAAAAATACAATAATCGCATTTAAAATCAAGGTTGGAACAATCCCCTTGATTCCCATGTAATAATATATTGGCACCGAAACAAGCAACCCAATGGTTGACCCAATGACAGCTGACTTTGCAAGATAATTTAACTTACGCATACCTTGAAGAAGTACGTTTCTACCCGCACTTAGCTGTTGTAGGAGTAGTGTTACCGATAAAAAGATAAAGGGAATTGTATAGTCATAGTTCCCAAATGAGTATTTACTTAACAAGGGTGCAATAATGATTGTAACTATCATCCCTAATATCCCGGTAAACCAAACGAGTCTTTTAAAGACGGTTACAACTAAACTTAATTTTCCGTCATCCTCATTGCTATTTGCTTCAGCGATGTTTTTAATTGCACTTGATGATAGTCCCATTGCCGTGAAACCCTGAACCAATGAAGTAGCTGATGTGAGCAAACCCGCAATCCCCATTCCGGTGGGGCCTAACAAAATAGCAATAAATTTTGATTTTATAATACCGATAATAATATTATAGATCTGCACACCTCCAAATAAGGAAGTGGCTTTGAAAATACTTTTATAGGCAGTATTATCTACGCTTTCCAAATCTAAAATCTATTAATCAGTTTTTCAACCATTTTAACTTCTTCTTCCGAAATCACCGGGCTTATCGGCAAACTCAATTCTTGCTGATGTATTTCTTCGGTAACCGGAAATGACCAATTATTCCAATCTGCATAACATTTTTGTTTATGAGGAGGAATAGGATAATGGATTAATGTTTGAACTCCATTCTCAGTCAGATATTGCTGTAACTCATCCCGCCGTGTGGTGAGAATAGTAAAAATGTGAAATACATGTGCGTTCCAGTCTGTAACTTTTGGAAGCATAATATCAGGATGTTTAATATTATCCAAATAATATCGTGCAACTCCCCGGCGCTTTTCGGTATCAGCATCCAGATATTTTAATTTAACATCAAGTATCGCAGCCTGCAGCTCATCCAGTCGACTGTTGAGTCCCTGATATTCAAACACATATTTCTGTCCAGAACCGTAATTAGCCAGTGATCGAACAACTTGAGCCAGATCATCATTATCCGTGGTAACAGCTCCTCCATCGCCCAAACAACCAAGATTTTTTCCTGGATAAAAGCTATGTCCTGCCGCATCCCCCAACGAACCAGTCCTTTTACTTATTGATTGCTGATCATCGCTTACTGTTGTAAATCGACACCCATGCGCTTGTGCATTATCCTCAATCAGTTTAAGATTATAATGCTTACATAACTTTTCAATTTTCGTGGTATGAGCACACTGTCCATATAAATGAACAATCATGATGGCTTTAGTTTTTGAAGTAATCGCCTTTTCAATTAATCTGTAATCAATTTGAAGTGTATCAATATCTGGTTCAACTAACACAGGTTTTAAACGATTATCTGTTATGGCTAGTATAGTAGCTATATAGGTATTTGCAGGCACTATCACTTCATCACCCTCCTGGATGATCCCCATCACAATATAAGCTTTAAGGATTAATCGAAGTGCATCCAAACCATTAGCCACACCGATGCAATGTTGTGTACCTATGTAATGGGCATAATTATGTTCGAAGTTTTTAACCTCATTACCAAGCAAATACCATCCTGAGTCTAATACACGTTTAATTGATCCCGATAGTTCAGGTTCATAAAAATCATTAATGGCTTTTAAATCGAGGAATTTTATCATGTTTAGTTGATTTTACGAATAAACTTAGCCGGATTTCCTAACCACAATTCGTTTGCCGGGATGTCTTTGGTTACGACACTTCCGGCTCCAATCATTGCATTATCGCCAACAGTAATGCCTCCTAAAATTACTACCCCGGCAGCAATAGAAGCTCCCTTTTTGATGAGTGTTTTTTGAAAAGCTTTTGGGTATTGTTTCGAACGTGGATATTTATCGTTTGTAAAGGTCACATTTGGGCCGATAAAAACATTGTCTTCTATTTCAATGCCGTCCCAAATATAAACTCCATTTTTTATAGTAACATTATTTCCTATAACTACTTTGTTTTCAATAAAACAATGTGCGCAGATATTGCTGTTAGTGCCAATTATTGCTTCAGGCAGCACTATACTATATTGCCATATGTGCGTATTTTCACCAATATTTTCAGACTGAACATCTGACAGGGGATGAATAATTGTCATAGTTTTTTGTGTGAAATAAACTGTTTGTATTCCCTTATATAATCACTTTCATCAAAATTATGCGATGCCAGCACCAGACAAATAGCCCCCGAAGAAAATCCCATTTCGGCAGCCCAAATGCCTGGTGGTATATGCAAACCCATGTAGGGGCGATTGACTGTAACCATACGTTTCGATTTTCCATCGTCTAAAAGGATATCGAAAGCACCACTGGCAGCAACCAGCAATTGATGACACTCTTTATGAGCATGAGCTCCTCGTTCTTCGCCACCGGGTATATCGTACAAATAAAATATGCGATTAATTTTAAACGGGATATCTGTTTCACCATGCAAAGGTGTAATACTCCCTGATTCGAACTGTATCTTTGGAAAATATATCACCGAGCAATCGAATACTGAAGCCAATTTTGATTTGTTATTTTCTGAATTCATTATAGTTGCGAATATAGTCATTTTCGTTGAACTGAGTTGACGCAAGCACCATTGCCAAAGCATTGGTTGAGAAGTTTTCCATGTGCCTCCATATGCCTGATGGTATATATAAGCCGTAATAGGAGCGATTTAAACTAAACTTTTCAACGGACTTGCCATCATCAACAATCACATCAAAACTACCGGAAAGCGAAATAATCAACTCCACTTGTTCCATAAAAGCATGTCCTCCTCGAGTTACACCACCAGGTACATCATAAATCCAATACACGCGTTTAATTTCAAAAGGGATATGATTGTTGCTTTCGATAAAGGTAAGATTACCTCGCGGGTCATTAATTTTGGGAAGATTTATTATGTAGGGTTTTATATGTTCCATATAGACTGATTTTTAAATTAGACATGCTAATATCCTTTCACACGCCTTTCCATCTCCATACGGATTATTAGCTTGTGCCATTTGGTTATAATACTGTTGATTATCCAATAGTTCTGACACTTCGGAAACAATTAGGTAATAGTCTGTACCTACTAGTTTTACGGTTCCGGCTTCCAGCGCTTCGGGTCGTTCTGTAGTATTGCGCATGACCAAAACCGGCTTGCCCAATCCGGGAGCTTCTTCTTGAATACCACCACTATCGGTCAGTACCACAGTTGATTTTTCCATCAGATACACGAAAGGGAGATAATCGAGCGGTTCGATAAAAAAGATGTTCTGGAGTAAATCTGTCTGGTTATGCTGAGTTAAACCAACCTGACCGAAAATATCGTGTATCGGTTTGCGCACGTTGGGATTCAGGTGCATGGGATAAACAAAATCTACATCAGGGTATTTTTCTGCAAGAGATTTAATGGCTTTGCAAATACTGATGAATCCTTCGCCAAAATTTTCTCGGCGGTGTCCTGTAATCAGGATAAATTTACGACACTCAGAATCTCCCTTCATACAATTTGTTGAATCTTTCGAATTCTGTTGCTTTTGAAAAGAGTTTATAATACGTTCGGGTATGCCACTCTTAAGAAGGGTTTTGTTCAGTTCATTCCGGAGCGTTTCGCTGGTTTTAATTTTATCAATCACCAGATACAGTGCATCAATCACTGTATTTCCAGTGATAAAGATATTATTTTCGGATACACCTTCGTTCAATAGGTTTTGTTGGCTTAACTGTGTAGGTGCAAAATGATAAGTCGCAATACGGCCTGTAATCTGCCGGTTGATTTCTTCTGGCCAGGGACTATATTTATTGAATGTGCGCAGACCAGCTTCCACATGTCCTACAGGTATTTGTTTATAAAATGCAGCTAATGCTGCAGCTGTAGATGTAGATGTGTCACCGTGAACCAACACCAAGTCAGGTTTGCTATCTTGTAGCACATCCCTCATCCCAGTCAAAACGCTGGAAGTAACATCATATAAATCCTGTCCCTTTTTCATGATGTTCAGGTCGTAGTCCGTTGTTATTTCAAATAAATTCAACACCTGATCGAGCATTTCCCGATGCTGTCCTGATACGCACACAATAGTTTCAAAACTTTCAGTATGCTTTTGAAATTCCTTGATCAACGGAGCCATTTTTATAGCTTCAGGGCGCGTACCAAATACCAACATAACTTTTTTCATTGTACAATAATTTACTTAAAACAATTAAATTAAACCGTTGATAATATATTGATTTTTAAAGATTCCACAAAAATCCAGCATCACTTTTTCTTCCCTCCATTCAAGCTCTTTAAACTCATTATGGGCTACAAGAAACACTACAATGTCAGCACTTTCATATGCTTCTCGATAATGGGTCAGCTTAAATACCTTATGTTCTGTTATATTTGGTTCCACAATCAAAAAATCACCATTGTTATGAGCTTGCATCACCTTGGTAACAATATATTTAGCCGGCGATTCCCTTAAATCGTCAATGTTGGGCTTAAATGCCAAGCCCATCATGGCTACCTTTGGTTCACGGGCATTTTTCACTTCAAATTCATGAATGGAATGCTGAGTTTTCTCAGCACACCAGAAGGCCTTATAATTATTAATTTCGCGGGCTTTACCTATGATTTGCGATTCCAATGGGAAGTCTGCAGTAATAAAATATGGGTCAACAGCAATACAATGACCTCCCACACCGCTGCCTGGTTGTAGTATGTTAACACGCGGATGCTTGTTTGCCAATTCGATTAACTCCCATACATTAATTCCGGCTTTATCACAGATCAGAGAAAGCTCGTTTGCAAAAGCAATTTGCACATCGCGCGAAGAATTTTCGATAAGTTTACACATCTCGGCTGTACGTGCATTTGTTCTGTGTAAAGTGCCCTTTACAAAATGCTTGTAAAAATCCATTGCTTTGAGAGTCGATGCATCATCAACACCACCAATCACCCTGTCGTTGTAAACGAGCTCATGTATCACATTGCCAGGCAATACACGCTCGGGGCAGTACGCAATAAATATGTTGTCTTTCAATTCTGGTCGTTGACTATAAATCAGTTGCGTCATTTTCTCGGTTGTTCCAACTGGCGAAGTAGATTCAATAATATACAAATCACCTACTTTCAAAAACGGTATCACTGCTTGGGTTGCTGCTTCTACGTACGATATATCGGGTTCGTGATCGCCCATAAAAGGTGTGGGTACCACAATTAAATAAATATCACTTACAACCGGTTGTAGCGCAGCCACAAACTTGTTCCCTGTTACTACCTCTCTGCATAATTCCTGTAAGCCTGGCTCAACTATATGAATTTTACCCTGATTAATTGTTTCAACCACTTTTGGATTAATGTCTACTCCGATAACCATTATATCATTTTTGGCTGCAATTATTGCAGTGGGTAATCCAATATAACCCAAGCCCATAAAACAAGCTTTCATACGTTTCACTTTTTAAATAAAATTTAAACTCAATCAAACAATCATAATCCCGTCTTTTACTGGGATATTTTTATACAATACGCAGGAATATTACATTTTTCAGAACCATGATTTACAATCTCTATTAAACTAGAGAAATGCTTCTTAAATACAATATCCTTTTCATAGTTTCCTAATACAACAAAGTATTTATTATATTCAAAATGCTGTTGGCTATGCATTTCGGATTTCCGGAAAATTTAAGGCAAAGCCCCATCAGTCCCAGTACGAACTAACCAAACATCTCAAACACAACAACTCTCCTCTTATCAAGGAGAGCGCTTATTTTTTCAAAACGGTATCTAATGCAACCTGCACCTGCAAGCCTAATGTGTCGAGCAGTAATACCGCATATTTCTTTCCTATTTGAATCACTTTGCCGCTTGTATTTTTAAGCGGTCCGACTGCTACCCGCACTTCATCATCCAACTCAATTCGACAAGCCCTGCCATTGGCATAAGCCAAAAACTCCTGAATGGCCTTGATTTCCTGAGCACCTACCTCGGCTGGTTGTCCTTCGAAATATATAACACGTGCTATACCCGGTATGCGTATCAGGTCATATAATCTTGCCTGTGCTGTATGGACAAACAAGTATGAAGGAAACAGCGGCACCTCCACCATCTTTACCCGGTCCGACCATTTTCGGGGAGCTAGGTGAATCGGCAAAAAAACTTCTTCGCCTGCATCCTGCAACCGTTTTTGCACTTGCTTTTCTGCCTTGGGAGCCGTGTAAATAACATACCAGGCTAGCTTTTGTTCACCTAAATCCTTAATTATTGGGCTCGTTGACATCTGTTCGTCATCCTGGTTATTCTGTCTGTAAATATCGGGATTATATCCGAATAATACTATTATTTTTCTGCAAAATATTTTGCCCCTACGGGGCTTGATATGGGGAGGGTTTCCTCCTTTTCCCCCGGGTTGAAACCCGGGGCTGATGATATGTCGCCCTATCAGGGCTATAATACACCAAACTTATATGTCACTTATATGACTTATATGGTTCACATCTCCCCCAAATACCCCTCAATCTGCCCCAAACTAAACCTTTGCATATTCGCACCCCGTTCTCTTGCTTGTTCCCATGCGATGGTCATCCCCAAAGCACTTTCAGCATCCCAGCGGGGTTGCCAGTCTTGTACATGCTGAAAGGAGGATGTGTTTGATTCGGACAATCGTGTATCTTTAGAAGTTATTTTGTCATTGTGTTGCACCTTGTAAGTAGTACCCTCTCCCCAAATTTCACAGAATGTTTGTGTCACCCAGGTTTCATCACGAAAAAAATCCTGATCCGGCATTAATTTGTAATCAGCAATGTTGTGTAACGGATCTATAAACAGCCGACGGACTTCTATCAAACTGCCATCAATAACATCCAACACATGAATCATCGTATGGATGTTTCCGGGATGTGAAACTATTTCTTTCTTGCTTTTTGAAACAGAGCGCACATAATCCTGTACAATATTGTTTTTCGACCAATCGCCACCACCCAATGGAGGTAATATTTTCATGTTTACAATCGCTTTGCGGTGTATCTGGTAATCGCTGACATCGAAATAGGCATTCCGATAACCAGTAGTTAGAAATTCGGTCGACCGAAAACTACCCATAATCAAATCCATTTCCCCCTGATTCTTTTTATCGCAACTCTTGAAAATGGTGCCACGTGAATAATCCGGAACCAGGTTGACGAACACCCGCACACTTTCGGCTTGTTTACAAACTTCAAGGGCATTCAGGACGCCCAACAAATTTAAATTGTACAGTTCTTTCGGCTCTATACTGTCGCAAAAGCCGGAGACTGCTGACAAATGAATGACAATTTCTGGTTGATGTTTATGAATAATGGTGTTGATAAATTCAAAATCACGCACATCGCCGATGTAGGAAGTAATTAACTCTTCAATATCTGCTTCATGGTATAAATTAGGAAAAACCGGTGGTTTGATGGAACATCCAATGACTTCGGCATGCAGGCTATGTAACATCATAGCAAGCCAAGACCCCATAAAAGTGGAGTGACCTAATAGCAGTATTTTTTTATTCTTGTAAAAATCTCTCAAATTTTCCGACATTGATGTAAACAGGTTAAAAACAATTTTTACGAAGCTTTTAGCCTTTTATGATTTACTTTTCTTTTTACCATAACCATAACCGTAAGCATATTTTCCACCGTATCGGCTGGCTTCAATGTCAACATCATTGACAATCAGATAAATCTGCTTCAATGAACTCTCCCGATTGATGCGGTCTAAATACTCCAGATTACGTTTATCAGAATAATTGGCACGACAAACATAAAGGGTCAGGTTAGAAACACGGTTGATGAGGAAAGTATCGGAAACAGCTCCTACCGGCGCCGAGTCGATGATGATATAATCGTACATTTCCCTGAGTTCAGCTATCATCTGATCGAATCGATCGCTCAAAATTAACTCATTGGGATTAGGGGGAATAATACCCCCGGGCATCACAGCGAGATTTGGAAACTCTGGTGTCGTGTGTATTAATTTTTTATAATCATCTTCCATACCGGAAAGATATGATGATATACCTTCTTGTCGTGTTATATTGAAATGGGTGGATAACATCGGCTTACGCAAATCCATCCCGATTAGCAACACTTTTTTACCGGTCAACGAAATTGAAACAGCCAAATTCACACTCACAAATGTTTTTCCTTCACCCGATTCGGTAGATGTCACCAATACCAAACGATCCTTGGGGCGGTTCATAATAAATTGCAACTTGCTGCGCAACAGCCTCAACAACTCAGCATTGGCACTCGCATTGGTACCATGATCGATGATGACATCGCCCGCTTTTTGATGGGCCAGTTCTGCAATGATAGGCACTCTAGTTAATGCTTCCACTTCATTACGATCTGAGAAGGTAGTGGTGAACATGAACTTCAGATACAAAAAACCAATCGGCAGGAAAACCCCTAAAAACAACGAAGTAAATAAGGTCATGGGTAATTTGGGTGACGTTTTATCCGCCGTATCAGCAGCATCTAAAAGGCGGGCCTTAGGAATGGTAATTGCCATACTCAAGGACGCTTCTTCTCTTTTTTCTAATAAAAACATATACAAGGAAGCTTTTATTTCCTGCTGCCGTTTGATTTCAAGGAATTCACGCTCCTGCTGCGGTATCTTTTTTAACTGCGATGCAAGGAAAGCATGCTGGTTATCCAATTCCCGAAGGCCAATCTGAATACCTTTCCGGGAAGTGGAGATGCTGTTCTGTATCGAAAGTCGGCTCGATTTCACCTGTTGTTCCATGCTAATTAAGCTTGGGTTGCTATCGGACGACCCACTGGCAAGTCTTTCACGGGAAATGAGTAATTTGTTATATTCAGAGATGACAGCAATCAGTCCCACATCGGTTAGACCTAAATTCGGGATCAGGGCATATCTGTTCACTGGGTCTTTCAGAAACTCTTCGATGTATTGAATCAATTGCAACTGAATTTCGTGTTCATTGCGTTGCTGGTCATACAAGCTGCTCCGTTGCATGAAGAGTTCGGCATCTGTTTCAATATTGGTGAGTTTATTGCTTTGTTTATAAGTCTGGAGGTTCTGTTCTACTCCCATCAACTCCTCCGAAAGCAAATCAAGTCTTGCATCAATAAACATAGCAGTGAAATTAGCTGATTTGTTGATTTGGTTGATGGCATCCTGATTGTATAAATGAATGAGCCTTTCCAAAAATTCTATACCTTTCGGAATATTTTTTTCACGTAATGTAATATTGACTAAGTCACCATCCTTCGGCACTTCAGTGGAAATAGCACTTTCCTGATAGTATTTAACAATGTGGATGGGATTGCTAACCTTGATGTGTATTTTGTATTCCAGTTGAACATTTGCGTCCTTAATTAGTATTTGTACGATGCCAAAAGGTGTTTCAATAGTTGCAGGTAATTGGCTGAGGTTGTATTTAAATCGCTTTGTTTTTGATCCTATTTTGGATTGTCCCCTAACTACGTATTGTCGGTTTGAAATTTGATCCACGGTAATTTCAAGCGGATTGCCAATCCGCTTAAGATCCGCTTCGTCCATTATCACTTCCAACGGAGTGTCGGTGTACAATTCAATCGGCTTCAGATAAGATACAACTGTATAGGTCGTGTGCAGTTTCAATTCGCTCACCACCTTTTTAATCAACTCTTTCGATTGAATAACCTGTCTTTCATTGTAAATACTAGAAGAACTAGTTGACTTGCCAAAAGCATCGAGTTGCTTGATAACGGACATTTGGCTCAGCTGACCAGATGAATTATCAGCAATTAGAAGGGTCGATTTAAACTGATATATGTCAGGCTGCGAACGGTAATAGGCGATTCCTACAACCAACAGGATGATGACCGATGCGAGTATCCACTTCCAATATATTAAGTATTTTTCCGACAACTCTCTCAAGTCGATTGGCTGGGCTGCTGTCAGTTGTTTTATATCGTCAACGTTTATGTTCTTATTCATAATAATTTGAAAGATTTTGCTTGGTGATTAAAAAAATAACAATAACTGATTTCGTCTATCTCAAGACATTAATAATCAATGAACTGAGAGAAATCAAGGTTCCCACAATTGAAATCGACAAAGACTCTGCTGTACCAATAGCCGATGAACGTGCTCTGGAACTGTTCGGTTCCACATAAAGGACATCATTCTGCTGCAAGTAAAAATACGGAGAATTCACTAAATTTTTATCCCGGATATCTAATCTCACCGTTTCACGTTCTCCATTATTCTCACGAATCAACAATACACTTGCACGATTGCCATAGATCGTCATATCGCCTGCCATCGCCAAAGCTTCAAAAATGGATACTTTTTCGTTGTCAATCGGAAACGTTCCTGCTCTGAAAACTTCTCCCAAGACTGACACTTTGAAATTTACAAAACGGATCAAAATGATTGGTTCTTCGGTGAGGTATTGCGGATAGATACTGCTTTTGATTTGCTCAGCCAATTCGTTTTTGGTCATACCACCCGCTTTTATTTTTCCTACCACCGGAAAAATCAGTTCACCCTGCATATCTATCAGGTAGTTTTGCATACTTAAACCGTAAGATACGTTTGTTCCTCCGCCCAATGTATAACTTCGAGTAGCTTCGCCCCCTGAAGGAATCAAGGGCATATTAAATGCGATTGCTGCCTCGGGGTTATTTGTGTTCACTGTAATCAACAACACATCTCCCACCTTGAGAATCGGTTCAGGAACGGGATTACGGTCGGTTTCGGTAAACTGGGCTTGACTGCCGGCTTGTTGCAGGTAAGCAATTTTCTCGTAGGCATTGCAGCCGGCAAACAGAATAACTAACAAATAGAAAAGTACAATTTTCTTCACAATGATCATAAATTTTATTATTAAACCTTAGTAAACATGAATTCATTCATGCATAACGTATAAGTTCGGGTTTTATTATCTAGCATTCATAAACGCTTTTAAATCGAAGATTGTTTTCCACACAATCACAAAATCCCAGTCGAACGTCCAGTTTCTGATGTAATATTTGTCATACTCCACACGCTTCTCCATTTTCCACAATTCATCAGTCTCGCCGCGGAACCCGTTAATCTGTGCCCAACCGGTTATCCCTGGTTTTACATAATGACGTACCAAATAGTCATTGATGAGGGAAGAGTAGGTATCGGTATGACTGAGCATGTGAGGTCGCGGGCCTACCACCGACATATCGCCTCTGAACACATTGAAAAACTGGGGTAATTCGTCGAGATTGGTTCGGCGGATAATTTTGCCTATCCACGTAATGCGCGGATCGTCCTCAGTGGCCTGTTTCACATCCGAATCGGTATTCGGCCGCATACTGCGGAACTTATAACAATTGAAGGTTATTTTGTTGATACCGGTACGCTTTTGGACAAACAAAACCGGTCCTTTGGAACTGAGTTTGATCAACAGACCTAAAATTGGATACAACCACGAAAGTAAGCCAACAATGACCAAGCCTGAAAACACCAAATCGAAGAGTCGTTTTTTAATTTGATTTTCAATTTGATCCATCGGGATACGTTGTGGGTTAATCAACGTAATCGCATTCAGTTTTTCTGTTTGCCAATTTCCGTTATCAACACTCTCATTTTCAGGGACATAATACAATCTAACGCCCATTTGGTTACAAGCGTGCAGTAATTCAGTTTTGTAGTAATTGCAGGAATTGATTTCATCCGGAGTCTTTACGGTTACAAAAACAACCTGAATCTTATTTTCCTCCACAACTTTTTTCAAATCGCCGGGGGCACCCAACACATTTTTCGCAGTCGTGTTTTCAGATAAAAAGCCGACAAACATGTATTTCAAAATCGGATTCACCTTGATGATTCGTTTTACTTTGCGCATGGTTTCGTTGTCGCCAATCAACAAAGCCCTCCTTACGTGAGAGCTTTTCAAATGGTAATAACGCACCATCCTGTAATATAAATAATTGGAAAGCAGTTTGCTGAAAACAAAAAATAAACCTGACACCAACAGAAAGGACCAGAGATTTCCGATAATGGATACAAAAGGAAGGAAAAATATGAAGGTCAACGCAAGAAAAATAGCTCCCCGCTTAATCATTCTGTAAAATCGGAACTTAAATCCTTTTTTTAAATATAAAACTCTTTTTCTGATGAACAGATAGGCAAGTACCCACGAAAAATTGGTTATGAGTAAACATAAATAAAGATCCATTTCGCTATCGAAATCGAAATGAAAAAATAAAAATGCAAATAACAATACCGAAAGATTCAGTACCAATAAATCTAAAACAACAGAAATAAAAAGCAATTCGTTTTCACGGGTTTTCATACCAAACAAGACATAAAGGTGTTAGCCAGTAAACGTAAGTTTAGGATATATCCATAACTATTTTTTTAAAACCGTGCAAAGTTAAGATTTTTTTACAATGTTTACAATATATTGCTGAAATCGCACACACATCAAGACAGCAATCAATTAACTAATTAAAATCTATTTTTTATATGCTTTTAATTTACAGATATTTATGCAATTGAAATGCATATATGAGACTCAATATTTAACAGACAAGTCGGTGAGTTTTAACATTTAAAACATGATTCAGCGGGTTAAAATCAAACAATTTCGTACTCACAACGCCCTTGTTTGAGTAATTATTTTTTGGAAATAGTGCATATTTTGGATTTTTTTCTACTTTTGCTTACAAATTAAAAACATACAACTATGTCGACTAACACAAAACTCTACTCCTACAGTTTCAGCTCAGTTAAAACATACGTGTTTGCGATGCTGTTCGTAGCCGGTAACCTGATTTTGCCACAAGTGGCTCACGTGGTACCTAATGGCGGTCCAACCCTTTTACCCATTTACTTTTTCACACTGATTGCCGCCTACAAATACGGACTTAAAACCGGATTGTTGACAGCAATCCTTTCTCCGGTTCTCAATCATCTGATTTTTGGTATGCCGGTATTGGCTTTTTTACCCGTTATCCTTATTAAATCAACTTTACTCGCAATTGCAGCTGCTTATGCTGCCCAATACTTCCAGAAAATCAGTATTCCGATTTTGGTGCTCGTTGTGTTAAGCTATCAAATTGTTGGAACTTTAGTTGAGTGGTTGATCGTTCAAAGTTTCTTTGTAGCTGTGCAAGATTTCCGCATGGGATTGTTGGGAATGGCCGTGCAGGTGTTGGGCGGGTATGTTATTCTCAGGTTAATATCGAAGAACGAAGAGCGAAGAGCGAAAAGCTAAGAGCGAGAAGCGAGGGATTATTATGGCTGCGAAAACATTTGAAGAGGTGCTTTGGCGTTTCAGGGAGATTGATATAACTGAGGAGTTTGATTTGATTGTAGCGATTGCTAATGGGGGCATTGTTCCGGCGGGGATATTGAATCAAAGGCTCAATATCGACTTTCAGACCATTAAAATCAACCTCAGAGATCCGATGCAGCAACCAAAATATGACAAGCCGCGATTGGTTAGTCCGGTCGATTTTGAATTTGCAGGCAAAAGAATCCTGTTGGTCGACGACCGCATCAAAACCGGTTCAACCATCGTATTTGCGAAAGAATTGCTGAAAGATGCAGCAATTATCAAAACATTTGCTGTCAATGGCAATGCTGATTATGCCCTGTACAACGAACCGTGTTTCCGGTTTCCGTGGATTATTTAAAATCATAACGATATGAACAGACGAAATTTCCTCAAAGCCGCAGCCATCGCAGGTGCCGCCGTTACCATCAAAGAAAGTGGTGCCACCACCTTGATGAATCAAAACTTCAACGCCCAAACTTCATCCGGTCCGGGCGACTACGACCTGGTTGCCGTATTGGGAGGTGAACCTGTTGAGATGTTCCAAAAAGCCATCGCCGAAATGGGAGGCATGGGCAAATTTGTTTCAAAAGGCCAAAAGGTTGTCATCAAACCCAACATCGGCTGGGACAAAGTCCCAGAGTTAGCCGCCAACACCAACCCCGACGTGGTAGGCGAAATCGCCAAACAATGCTTTGCAGCGGGTGCAGCCGAAGTCATCATCTTCGACCATACCTGCGACGACTGGCGTAAATGCTATACCAACAGCGGCATCGAAGCGGCAGCAAGAGCTGCAGGAGCAAAGATGGTACCGGCAGATCAGGAGTCGTACTACAAACCCGTTTCGCTTCCGAAAGGCAAATCACTCAAATCAACAAAAATACACGAAGCAATTCTAAATGCAGACGTTTGGATCAATGTACCCGTATTGAAAAATCACGGTGGTGCCAACTTGAGTATTTGCATGAAAAACCTCATGGGCATTGTTTGGGACCGAAGATTTTTCCATGCCAACAACCTGCAACAGTGCATCGCCGACATCAGTTCGTTAAGCAAAAAGCCGGTATTGAATGTGGTTGATGCCTATCGTTTATTGAAAACCAATGGCCCGAGAGGACGCTCCGAAGCCGATGTGGTGTTGTCGAAAGGACTGTTCTTGTCGCACGACATTGTTGCCATCGATACCGCCGCCACCAACTTCTTCAACCAGGTACGCGAAATGCCATTGAAAGACGTGTCGCATATCGGCAAAGGAGAAGACATGAAAATCGGTACGACGCAACTGGATAAACTGCGTATCAAACGTGTGAGAATCTAGTTAATTAAGGAGCGAAAAGCGAAGAACTAAGAGCGAAGAGCGAAGAGCGAAAAGCGAAAAGCGAAGAGCGAAGAGCAAAAAATTGAGTATTAAACCACATTAGTCAAGTCATAACACCTATATGAATAGTATTTCAGTTCTTAGCTCTTAGCTTTTAGCTCTTAGCTTTTGTGCCTTTTGTGGTTCAAAAAAATCAAACACCATGCTTAGAAAAACCCGCATCACCTTCTCAATCCTCTTTTTCACCCTCATCACCCTATTTTTCTTAGATTTTGCTGAGGTGTTGCCGGAAGAATTTCATGTGTTGGGCATGATACAATTTTTTCCAGCATTGCTGGCATTGAATTGGATCATACTAGTAGCTTTATTGCTACTAACCTTTATTTTCGGACGGGTATATTGTTCATCAATTTGTCCGATGGGCGTGTATCAGGATATCGTGAGCTGGATCAGAAAAAAAACATCGAACAAGAAAAACAAGAAAAAATACAAATTCAAACCCGCTCTGAACATCCTGCGCTGGTTGTTTTTAGGTGCAACACTCGTAGCGTTTTTATTCGGATTTTCGTTTCTGCTCGGTCTGCTCGACCCTTACAGCGCTTTCGGCAGGATGGCGGTACACCTCTTCAAACCCGCCTATCAAGCAGGTAATAATTTGTTGGCCGATGTGTTCACCCACTTTGGAAACAACATATTTTACCGTGTGGGCATCTACCTGTTAAGCTTAACGTCGACCATCATCGCCTTAATTACGCTCATCACCATCGGTATCATGGCATGGAGAAACGGCAGAATCTATTGCAACTCAGTCTGTCCGGTCGGCACCACACTCGGCTTCATCAGCAAATATGCGCTGTTTCAAATCCGCTTCGACAGCGAGAAGTGTAACCTATGCGGCTCCTGTTCCCGCAACTGCAAAGCCTCGTGCATCGATTTCAAAAACATGACAGTTGATGGCTCCCGCTGTATCAATTGCTTCAACTGCATCGAATCTTGCAAAGAATCAGGTTTGAAATATCGCTTACCCAATCGCATAAAGCTATTTGCTCCTGTAATTGCGAGAAATACTACAACAAAGCAAGCTGTCGTTGTGAACGCGACGAAGCATTCCCATAATCAATCGCAGTCGGCTATTAAACAACGCCGTCTCTTTCTCACAACCCTATTAATAACCACCTACGCCGCAGGCAAGCTTTTCGCCGAAAAAACACTGCACCTCGGTCCAAAAGTCGACATCAAACGCCAGCAACCCATCATGCCCCCCGGTGCGACGACCATCGAGCAATTCTCGCAAAAATGTACCTCCTGTCATTTGTGCGTCAGCAAATGTCCGTCGCGGGTGATTAAACCCTCATTTTTAGAATATGGAATCGGTGGAATGATGCAGCCGATGTTGGATTTCGATCACCGGTTTTGCAACTACGACTGCACGGTGTGTGCCGATGTTTGTCCGACCGGCGCATTGACGCACCTCACACAAGAAACCAAGCACACCACCCAGATTGGCGTTGTGCAACTCTATCTTGAAAATTGCATTGTATATACCGACGAAACCAATTGCGGAGCGTGTTCCGAACACTGCCCGACACAAGCTGTGAGCATGATTCCCTACAAGGGTAGTTTGACAATCCCCCACATCAAACAAGAAATCTGTGTCGGATGCGGGGGATGTGAGTTTATTTGTCCTTCGAAACCTTATAAGGCCATTTTTGTAGAAGGAATTACGAAACATGAAACCATCGTGTTGGAACACGACAAAGTCGAGGAATACGACATTGACGGTTTTGGATTCTAATCCATTGCTTGTTATTCAGCAGGTTTCATCACCACTTCCAGCACATTTCCCTGTTCAGCAATCTTTTTCAAGGTCGACTGAATTTTTTCATGCGTGAGTGATTCCACAGCAGCAGTATAATCTTCAATGTAATTCAATTCATCCTGATAATAACTAACGATCGTTCTCGACCACCAGCTATTTTCACGTAAATCTTCGGCGTATTTCTTCAGCATGTTTTCCTTTACCTTTTGCAAATCATCTTTGCGCGGACCGTTGGTTACAATCTCGTCGACTTCCTTGTGGATGATGCTCATCAGATGTGCTTGTTTCTCAGGATCGGTATCGAATTGCATCAATACCACCGCTTCGCTGATTGGCACACGGCTCAACGCACCACGTACGCCAACACCATAAGAACCACCTTCTTTTTCGCGGATACTTTCCAAATAACGCATATTCAGGATACTTCCGATGGCAGTCATGGTGGTATGATTTTCAAGATTATACGACAAATGACCCGAATAGAAAATAAAGTTCGACGCCTTGTTGATTTGCATGGATTTGGTGAAATGGTTGTTGACCAATCCCCGTGGTCTGCGAATCTTGTTATCCGTAAAGTCCTCATTTACCTTTTTGGATTTCAGTCCGCCCAAATAGCTCAAAACAGCTTGCTTTACCGCTTCATCAGCAGGATTTACATTTCCTGTAAAGACAAAAGTAAAATCGGCAGGCGCAGCAAATCGTTCTTTGTAAATAGCCAAAGCTTTATCCTGGTCCATGTGATTCAAAGTCTCCATATTCATGATGACCGTTCTTGGATGGCGGTCGTTCAGCATCAGCGTCACCGTATCGGAGAAAGCCCTTCTCGGATCAGCAGCATTGTTGGCCAAAGTCGCTTTATACATGTTCACCAAAGCACCGTAAGCATTGTCGTCCTTGCGTGGTGCCGTGAAATAGAGGTGAATCAATTGCAACATGGTTTCAAAATCAGAAACCGATGATTTACCGGCGAATCCTTCATCGTAGGTACCAATGCGTGGTGTAACGCTTGCAATCTTACCGGTGAGCACTTTATTCAATTCAATTTGGGAGAACTCGCCTACGCCGTTATTCGCCACGATGCTAGCGGCCAAGGTAGCAGAAACCAAATCTTCCTGTTTTTTCACCTTCGAAACACCCCCATCGCTGAAAGCAGTCAGGAGAATTTCATCCTGTTTGAAATCAGTTTGTTTGAATATCACCTGAACGCCGTTAGATAAAGTCCATTTGGTGGTACCCAGCACTTTGTTTTCAGTTGCTTTTTTTATTTTACCTGCTTTGGGAGCTTTTTCAATCAGCGGTCTGCTGAGGTCTTCTTCCTCTTTAGCTGCGAGTTCCACCGTTTTCACATCCTGCAAGCTTTGTAAAATAACTTCGTTCGAAGGAATTATAACAGTCGGTTTGTCGGGTGCCATGAACGACACAATCAGATTTTCATCCGTCACGTAGCGTTTTACAACTTGATTAAGCACGTCAGCCGTGATGTGAGGCATGAGCATCTGGGCAGTTTGATATTCCCATTCGATACCCGGAATTACTTCCTGATCAAGGAAATGACGTACATATTCGCGCACCAGGTCGCGATTTTTCTGATTATCCCTGTCATTATATGCATTTTCGAGAGATTTCAGGAGATCCGTCTTGGCCCTTTCCACTTCTGAATTGGTAAAACCAAAACGTTTGAGTTTCTCTGTCTCCAACAACAAAGCCTGAAAACCTTCCAGCTCTTTTCCTTCCTTCGGAACAGCCAGCAACTGAAAAGCATCCTTTGATTTAACCAAATCTCCGTATTGAGCGAGTCCAAAAACAAAAGGTGCATCAGCTTGTTGGGTTAGTTCCGCAAAACGGTAACCCATGATGGTGGAAACGATATTGTTAACCATGCCTGTCATATAACCTGCCATGGAAAGTTTCATTTCTTCGGGCATTACATCGTGTTTGAACTCCAGTTCGATGCGGGTCATGCGTGCTTCCGGGTCTTTGACAACCGAAATGATTGGCTCAACATTATTTCCGATGGGATAAATCGGACGTTCACCCGCATTTTCCTTGGCAGGAATATCGGCAAACATCGTTTTGATTTTGGCTTCCACCTTGTCCACATCCACATCACCCACAATTAAAATTGCCTGCAAATCGGGACGGTACCATTTGTCATAATAATCGCGCAGGGTTTTGTACGTAAAGTTATTGATTACGGCCGTATCGCCAATCACATCGCGTTTCGCATACTGCGAACCAGGATATTTCAGAAAATTGGAAGCCTTCCACATGCGGCGTTCCGGACCGGCACCTGTGCGCCATTCCTCCCGAATTACACCACGTTCGGCATCAATTTCTTCATCCAGCAAAGCAATAAAACTGGACCAGTCGTGCAAAACCAGCAAAGCACTGTCGATTACACTTTCGCGGGTTGTTGGAACATCCGAAAGGTTATAAACCGTTTCATCCAAAGAAGTATAGGCATTGATATTGGTGCCGAACTTTACGCCGATGGATTCAAAATACTCGATAATCATTTTATCGGGAAAATGCTTGGTTCCGTTAAATGCCATGTGCTCGAGAAAGTGAGCCAATCCATTCTGATCGTCGTTTTCCAAAATTGCACCCACGTTTTGAGCAATATAAAATTCCGCTCTTTCTTTCGGTTGCTGGTTGTGCCGAATGTAATAAGTCATCCCGTTTTCCAACTTGCCATAACGCACTTTGGGATCGATGGGCACGGGCGGCATTTGCTGTGCAGCCAAATTTACTGAGAATCCGAATAAGATCAGGATTACAAAAAACAACTGTAAGTTCTTCATTTTGATTAATTTTTCTGTTTTAAAATTTGTATGTTAATTCTTATTAGTTGCATTTTTTAAACTTTGCAAAGTAAAGTAATATTTTAAATGTATCAAAATAAAATACTACAAATGCTTACCTTTGCGTTCAATTTTTCACGAAAATCAAATTACTTACAACTAGTTAATCCGATTAAACATGACACAGACCCTTCAATTTGAGTTTTGCAATTGGGATAATGCATTACATACCAATGCATTTCTTGATTTATTGAATCATTACATGAGCGACCCGATGGGTGATTATCCAATATTGCAAAAAGAAGAACAACTCAAATTACTAAAAGGTTTAAAAAGCCATCCTACAGCAGAAGTGCTATTGATGAAAGCAGGCGACCAATTTGTGGGTATGTCAACAACATTCGTGAATTACTCCACCTTCAAAATCAAGCCCTATTTGTACATCCACGATGTGGTGATACTGGACAGTTGTCGCGGCAAAGGCTATGGCAAAGCCCTCATACAAAAACTCATCGACATCTCACAAGAACGAGGCTACTGCAAACTGACGTTGGAAGTCCGCGAAGACAACCCCGGCGCACAAAAACTGTATCAAACGCTGGGATTCAAGGAATGTGAACCGAGGATGTTTTTTTGGACTAGGGAGATAAATCATCTTTCTATTTAAATTGGAATTATTAATTTCTTTGCATTCTTGAGTGCTTCTATAAAAACATGCATATTTGTTGAGGGGTTGTTATAAAGAGTAAGCCTTTTAGAGCGATTACAGGCATCGTAATACTTCTCTCTAAGTTTTACTCTTAAGGGTTCATCAATTACCCCTTTTTTGTAATTATGATGGTTGCGATTACTTATATCTCTGATACATAAATCTTCGGATATTTCTGCTTTTTGGTTCTTGTAATGTAATAGAAACCAAAGTTCTATTGAGGGATTGGAAGTAACAAGGGTAGCAGAGTTAATTAATTTCAATTTTTCTAATACTTCAGGAACATCTGCATCATACACCAAAAAGTCCTTATCTTTTACGTGAACAGGCTTCCCTTTTTTACAGGATTCAATATAGCGTGCGCAAACATCACAACCGGCAATTTTGGGTATTATTTCAACCGGCAGGCGATACTCGGAACGCAGAAAACGAATGTATACTTCTTCGGTTTTCCCTTCACAAAACACCCAAAAATGGGGGTTAATTTTTTTACCTTTTGATGCGTTTCGCTTACTTTTCATTCAACAAATACTTTAATTGATCGAATGAATCGTTTACAAAAGGAACGGCGTCGAAACGTCCCTGAAGATAGGCTTTTTCTAAATCCATCGTATCCCGGAAGTCACTGTAATCATATAATGAATATAAATCAGTAGAACCATCCGGTCTTTTATTAGCAAAATAAATTTGGTCTTTTCTGAATTTCTTTAAATCTAGAAATTTCGTATTATGGGTCGTACATAAAAGTTGTGCTTTATCGCCAGCTCTGAACAAGTTGAAAATATACTCGATAATTTTGGGATGCAGGCTTTCTTCTATTTCATCAATAAGCAATATTTTATTGTTTTTCACCACATCAAGCAGAGTAAGCATGATAAAAAACATTTTAATAGTACCCTGCGATTCCTCTGTCAGAAATTCGAAAGGCACATCCGGATTGCTCCTGTGATAAGTTCTAATTTGTAGATGGTCTTGCACTACTTCCTCCACCTTTATAACCATATTAGAAAGATCGGCCTGAATATTTTTACCGGCTTTTTTAAGTACCTTAAATTTTACATCTTCAATGTCACTGTCGGCTATTTGTAATGCCTCAATCAACTGTTTTTTGTTTTCATTGCTTATTCTTTCAATTGCCGAAACTCCAAACCCCAGGTAATTAAGCACAAAAGTTTTGTGAAAATAATTAAAAACATCTTTTGCTATATCTCTGTCCATTTGGCTTGCACGCGAAATGTACAAGGTTTTGCCGGAAGTATTTTCAGCAACATCCATTGGACGTTTTATTACATCGGTAAAGGTGTATTTCTCTTTCTTGGTTTTACCTCGTCTTTCGTCTCTGGTAAATATTTCTTTAACACGTCCTTTGGGAGAATAATAAAGACTTTCGGACACAATATGGGTACGGGTAAGTGAAAAAGAATACTCGTATTCAATTCCGCTGATTACAAAACGGATAGAATAAGTACTTGGCTTATTAGCTAAACCACCAAATTTAAACGGTTGAAAACTGTAAACCGTGTTCTCGTTGTGGTTGTGAGACTCGAATATCATGGCATTGCAAAACCGTATCGCTTTGATTATGTTGCTTTTTCCTGATGCATTAGCACCATAAATGATAATGGTTTTTAAGAGGTCAGCTTTGTCGGATTCAAAGATATTATTGATCAGTGCTTTTGCATTTACCGATTTGATGTTGGCTGCCCGAAAGTCGAGTACTATTTCGTCCTTGATGGAGAAAAAGTTTGTAAGGCGTATTTCTAATACCATTTTAATTGGTCTATTTGTAATTTCGTTGCAAAAGTAAACATTAAAATGAATTTGATGTCTTTTTTAATAATATTTATATTAAAAACTTCTACTTCTTGTGTAAGTTCTCAAAAATGTAGTCAAATTAAAATGTACTGAAATTGAGGGGTACTGTAATTTTTGTATTATTTTTGTCACCAAAACCACAAACATGCCTGAAGATTTAAAAATTACTCAAACAGCAAACAAGCAAGTAAAATACGACACGCTCATTCCACAGCTACAAGCACTTACAGCCGACGAAACGGATGTAGTCGCTAATTTGGCCAATATCGCTGCAGCCCTGCATCAGACTTTCGGTTGGTGGTGGGTCGGCTTTTATTGGGTGAAAGGAGATGAATTGGTATTGGGACCGTTTCAGGGACCAGTTGCCTGCACCCGTATTCAATATGGCAGAGGCGTATGTGGCAGTGCATGGGAAGAAAAGAGGAGTTTGTTGGTGCCCGATGTACATGCATTTCCCGGACACATTGCCTGCAGTTCGGCATCTGTAGCCGAAATTGTAGTGCCGGTTATAGATGCATCGGGAACAGTTGTGGGCGTACTGGATGTCGACAGTGAAAAATACGATTTGCTGGATGAAACAGATGTGAGCATGCTGGAAGATATCTGCCGATTGATTTCAAAAACGCTGTAAAGTATCTACAACTAACACTTAAAGCCCTCTGCTTTGAACATCTGCAACTAGCGTTGTAAACCCTCCGCTTCGAGCATTTGCATCTTCCGCTCTAAACCCCACCGATAACCGCCGAGGTTGCCGTCGGCCCGAATAACCCTGTGACAAGGAATGAGGTATGAAATCGGGTTTGCACCGATGGCAGTCCCGACCGCACGAACGGCTTTGGGTTTGCCGATGCGAGCTGCAATTTGTGAGTAAGTGCGGGTTTCTCCGACAGGTATTTCTGTCAAGGCTTTCCAGACCGATTGCTGAAAAGTTGTGCCTTTAGGCTGGAGATTTACCCCTACTTTAGACACAAACACTTGATCGCCAAGTAGCTTTGCCTGGGCTGCATCTTCAATAAAATTAATTTTTGGAAATCTACGCTGCAAATCAGCAAGCGCATCTTCGCGGGTCTCAGCAAAAGTCAAAGCCATTAGGCTATTTTGGTTAAATGCCAGACAACAGAGACCGAAGGGTGAGTTGTAGTAGCCGTAGTTCATATGGGTATAGATGTATAGGTATGTAATTCGTGTAATTGTGTAAATCGCAAATATGCAAATCGTAAATTTTTATTTGCTTACCACATCAATTTCGCCTTCACAAACAAATTCCTCCCTGGTTCCAGTCGGTTCAGTCCGCGCAATGTCGACAAATGTTCTTCATAAGCCTTATTCAAGATATTTTGTGCTCCTCCAAAGAATTGAATTTTCGCATGACCCAATTTTCGGGGTGTAGTATGGAATCCGGCATTGAAGATGGCATGTCGATGGGCCTCCTGCCCTGCACCATGTTCTTCTTCCGATTCGTATTCCCAATCCATCTCAACATAAGCGCCGAGTTTATTGTGAAAATGATAATGCAGTTTGACCAAGCCATGCAGTGCAGGAATCAGTGGTAAATGCTCTTTTGTTTCAGCATCTACGGCATAAACATACGAAGCATGGGTTTCAAATTCCAGTTCAGGAGACAGCAACCAGGATACAGAAATTTCGCCACCTAAGTAATAAGCCTGATCGACATTGGTATTGACCCATGCTTGAACAGGCGCACCTGAAATGCCACTGTAAGTCCCCAACTTCTCGGTGATTAAATCAAACAAATAATTGGCAAACAAATCGGTTTTAACCACCAAGCGCTTTTGTGTATAGCCATAACTTAAGTTTGAGAAGAAACCCTTTTCAGATTTCAAATCAGGATTCCCGACCCTCAAAATGCCAGCCTGATCGATGTACTTAAACCGCTCCTCCATAGACGCAACGCGGTATGCATTGGCTAGCGAAAAAATCATTTTGTGATTTTCAGCTGGTCTGAAAACCACATCCACATGAGCCGAATAAGCCAATTCATTGGTGATGCGATCTTCAAAAAGCACCTTTTTGTTTGGCGACAATTCCGTTTTAACACCATTCACATACTGATATTTAAAGACTTCCTTAAAAGCAGTATCATTTTCCGTCCGTATGAGATCGAACCTAACACCGGTATTGATGGTCCAGAATTTCGGATCAAGCACCCACTTGTGCTGCGCAAAAACACCCAGATTCAGCATGTTGGCATTCGGAGTTGGCTGTTCGCCGGTCACGATGGTGTCGGAAACAGCATTGATTCTCAAACGGGTCGTCTTTTGATCGCGGCGCCAGACTTCCACTCCCACGGTCATTGTTTCATAATCGTTGAAATACAAATCGGCCGTTGCTTTAACTCCTGATGTCACATTCAAACTCCCCGGAAAGATGGCCAGCGTGTCCGCTACCAGATTCTCCACATCTCTTTTGATGTTTTGCGTATAGGCTTTGATTCGCAAAAGCTGCAAGACATCCGACAAATCTTTGAAGATATATTCCCCATTCAATTGATTCCTTGCAAATCCCAGATATCTTACCGTGGCATTTGGAGGAAAAGCGGTTCCTCCGGGAAGACCAACGTCCCAAGCTTCAAAATGGTTGTAATTCACGAGTAATTCCTGGTTATCGCCATTGCGCATGCCCCCTTTCACTCCCCACGAAGCATCGTTAAACTGCGAATTCGGCATCAAACCTTCAGGCGTCATGGTGTTTTGTGCCGTCCTGTAACTTCCGTCTAAAGCCAGATACCAGTCGTGGTTGGTGACATTCACATTCAAATTATTCTCAAAAAGATTGTTGACCGTATGAAAGCCAGTGGAAACAAATCCGGTAGATGCAATGGTCTCGGTATAAGTCGGTCGGCGCGTGATGAAATTAACCACACCACCCATGGCTCCGGTACCATAAATCACCGACCCGGCACCTTTCACTACTTCTATTCTTTCGATGCTTCCCATGTCAACGGTCGACAAAGCCCCGGCGATATCCGAAGCCGTTTGCATCCTGTCGCCATCGGCCAAAAACAACAATTTTGCTTCGGAAAAACCTCGGACATTCACAGAGGTAGCCCAGGTAGCATCGCGGCTCAGTGCCACACCGGGTACGTGATGCAAAGCGTTTGCAGGCGTCATAAAACCGTGACTGACAATTGCTTCTCCGCTAATTATCTGATATGGAAAATTCAGTTTGTTTGCGAGAATACCTTGTACTGTAATTTCGGAGATTTGTTTGTGTCTCAGCGAATCTGCCTCGTCATGGTCGTGATTATGATGAAAATGATCACGTTGTGCGTATCCACCTGCAAGCACAAACAAATTCAATAATATGATGATAAAAATCGATTTAGTCATTGATTCAGTTTTAGCGAATTTCAAATAGAGTCTGCAAAAGTACAAAAAATGACTATACGCAGCAAGCCCTAACTGCATGCATATAACAAGAATATAAAATTATTGTATTATCTTTGTTCTGCATTTTTTTAGATTCAAGTAATGATGAAATTCCTCGTATTAGTATTTTTGTTTTTCGCAACAACAATTCAAATATTCTCTTGCACCAACCTGCTTGCAGGAAAACTGGCAACATTGGATGGGTCGACCATGATAACCTATTCAGCAGATTCTTACATGCTATTCGGCGCTTTGTATCATTTTCCCGCAAAAACCTATCCTCCGGGTGCGATGCTTGATATTTACGAATGGGATACCGGCAAATACCTTGGAAAAATTAAGCAAGTCGAAAAAACCTATTCGGTGATAGGCAATATGAATGAAAATCAGGTTTCGATTGGTGAAACCACATTCGGTGGACGAGAAGAGCTGCGTGACACCACCGGTATTTTGGATTATGGCAGTTTGATGTACATCGCCCTGCAACGTTCTCGTTCGGCTCGCGAAGCCATCCGCATTATGACTTCCCTCGTCGAAGAATATGGTTATTACAGTTCCGGTGAATCTTTTTCCATTGCAGACCCGAACGAAATCTGGATCATGGAAATGATAGGTAAAGGACCCAAAAACAAAGGAGCAGTTTGGGTTGCCCAACGCATTCCCGACGATTGTATCGCTGCACATGCCAATCAGGCACGCATCACTAACTTCCCTTTTGATGACAAAAACAACTGCCTATACTCTGTTGATGTGATTGCTTTTGCACGTGAACAAGGATATTTCAAAGGAAAAAATAAAGAATTTAGTTTTTCAGACACTTATGCACCGCTTGATTATGGCGCATTGAGAGCCTGTGAAGCAAGGGTGTGGAGCTTTTTCCGACAAGCCAATCCGGTGATGGAAAAATACATCACTTATATCAAAGGTGAAACTTATGAAAGAATGCCGCTTTGGATTAAACCTGCGAAAAAACTAAGTGTTCAGGACATGAAAACTTTCATGCGCGATCAGTACGAGGAGACAGAGTTAGACATCACCAAAGGATTTGGAGCAGGCATGTATGGCAGCAAGTTGCGTCTGAGTCCACTGAGTTTCAAACTGGATAGTGTGGAATACTACCACGAACGTCCTATCGCAACGCAACAAACCGGTTTTTCATTCGTGGCACAGATGCGCAACTGGCTACCACCATACGTAGGCGGTATTTTATGGTTTGGCGTTGATGATGCTGCTTCTTCGGTCTATGTTCCCATGTATTGTGGCATTAACAGTGTTCCTGAGTGTTTCAGTGAAAAAAACGGGAGTTTACTGGAGTACTCTCCCACTTCCTCTTTCTGGACATTCAACTGGGTATCCAACTATGCATATTCTAAATACGCTTTGATGATGCCTGATATCAAAAAGGTACAACAACATTGGGAAACCAACTTTCACACCATGATACCCAGTATCGACAAAACAGTTACCGGACTTCCCGAAACCAATGCCCGTGAGTTTTTGACGACTTTCAGTCACACACAAGCCACCAATGTCACGGCAGCATGGAAAAAGTTGGGAGAATATCTACTGGTGAAACATCTGGATGGGGTAATCAAAAAAGAAGCAAACGGCAAATTCCTACAAAACGATAAAGCTATTCCTCCGGGTGTAATCCGACCAGGCTATTCCGAAGAATATCTGAGACAAATGGTCAAAGAAAATCCGGAATTAAAAGCCAAAACCCAGGAAGAATTGAATACCCGTAAAAGCATGGGGCAATAATTTATTTTTATTACCTTTGCGCGAAATTTCCATCAAATATGCTTGAAAAAATAATAATCCTCGATTTTGGTTCTCAAACCACACAGCTCATCGGCAGAAGATTACGCGAACTCAGTGAATACTGCGAAATCGTGCCGTATAATAAATTTCCTGAAAAAACTGACGATATCAAAGGTGTAATCCTCTCCGGTAGTCCGTTCTCGGTTTATGACCCAACGGCATTCAGTGCCGATTTATCTGCTATTCGTGGAAAATTTCCTGTCCTGGGCATTTGCTATGGCGCACAGTACATGGTTTACACCTCCGGCGGAAAAGTAGAAGCAGCTGGATCTCGCGAATATGGCCGTGCCAATCTGGCTTCCATTGACGTGAACGATGCGCTTTTCAAAGGTATCAATCCGGGATCTCAAATTTGGATGTCGCATGGTGACAGCATCACACAAATCCCGCAAAATTTCAAAAAAGTGGCCAGCACGGTTGATGTTGAATTGGCTGCCTTTAAAATAGAGGACGAAAAAACCTGGGGCGTGCAGTTTCATCCTGAAGTATTTCATACGCCCGACGGCATGTTGTTGCTCGAGAACTTTCTGAATATCTGCGAATGCAAACGTGATTGGTCGCCGGCATCTTTTGTTGAGTCTACCGTGAATCAACTGAAAGAACAACTTGGCAATGACAAAGTAGTATTGGGTCTGTCGGGTGGCGTTGATTCATCTGTTGCAGCGGTATTATTAAACAAGGCCATCGGCAAGAACCTGACTTGTATTTTCGTTGACCACGGCTTGTTACGCAAAAACGAATTTGCAACGGTGATTAAAGATTACGAGCACCTGGGATTGAACGTAATCGGCGTAAATGCCAAAGAATACTTTTACGAAAAGCTCCAAGGAGTTTCAGAACCGGAAAAGAAACGCAAGATTATCGGATCGGGCTTTATCGACATCTTCGATCAGGAAGCCCATAAAATACAAGATGTGAAATGGCTTGCGCAGGGCACCATCTATCCCGACATCATCGAATCGCTTTCCATCACGGGAACGGTGATTAAGTCGCACCACAATGTTGGCGGACTGCCCGACAAAATGAAATTGAAACTTTGTGAACCGCTGCGTTTGCTTTTCAAAGACGAAGTGCGCAGGGTAGGCACCGAATTGGGCATGATGAGTCATTTAATCAAACGTCATCCTTTCCCCGGACCCGGACTGGCAGTCAGGATACTGGGAGATATCACCGAGGAAAAAGTGCGGATTCTGCAGGAAGCGGATGATATTTTTATCAATGGTTTGCGCGAATGGAATTTATATGACAAAGTCTGGCAGGCAGCAGTCATACTCCTACCTGTTCAATCAGTGGGAGTAATGGGCGACGAAAGAACATACGAAAATGCGGTGGCATTGCGTGCCGTGACTTCGACCGATGCTATGACGGCCGACTGGGCACAATTGCCTTATGAATTTCTGGCTAAAGTATCGAACGACATTATTAATAAGGTAAAAGGGGTAAACCGGGTTGTGTACGACATCAGCTCCAAGCCACCTGCAACCATTGAGTGGGAATAAACATATGATAGACACACACGCTCATATTTACTCAGAAGAGTTTGACGACGATAGAGCAGTTGTGATTCAACGGGCTAAGGATGCAGGCATCACCAAAATCGTATTGCCGAATATCGACAGCGAATCGTTGCCGCGCATGCTGGCATTGGAGGAACGTTATCCTGATTATTGTTATGCCACAATCGGACTGCATCCCACGAGTGTCAAAGAAAATTATCGTAACGAATTAACACTTGTAAAATCGGAGCTCGACCGCAGACCGTATCTTGCAATCGGCGAAATTGGGATAGATTTATATTGGGATAAAACCTGCCAGCACGAACAAACAATTGCCTTTCGGCAGCAACTTGATTGGGCATTGACATACAATAAACCTGTTATAATCCACGTTAGAGATTCATTCAGGGAAACCATGCTGGCAATGGAACCTTATAAAAACAGCGGTTTAAAAGGAATATTCCACAGCTTTGGTGGTAGTTACGAAGAAGCCATGGAAATCATCCGTTTCGGTGGGTTTTTATTGGGCATCAACGGAATCGTCACTTTCAAGAATTCCGGTATAGGCGAAACAATCAGGAAAATTGATTTGGCACATCTTGTTTTAGAGACCGATGCGCCCTATCTGACGCCAGCACCTTACCGGGGTAAAAGAAATGAGAGTGCGTATGTGAAAATCATTGCAGCAAAAATATCGGAAATATATTCCCTTCCGTACGATGCTGTAATTGAACAAACTACGAAAAATGCCTTAAATCTTTTTAATTTCAGTACAAAAAATATAAAATCAGTTTAGTTTGCACCGTAAAATTAATTTTTGCCCTACAAAAAAATAATTATTTATTTGTATGTCACAAATTTTTGCTAACTTGCGCCGCTAAATCGGAGAGGTGCTCGAGTGGTTGAAGAGGTACGCCTGGAAAGCGTATATACGGTGTGGAATCGTATCGAGAGTTCGAATCTCTTCCTCTCCGCATACTATACAAATTTGAGATAATTAATCATTAAAATAAAAATTCAAAATTCAAAAAAAAGTAAAATGAAAAAGGTATTTGCAATTTTCTCCATCGTGGCGCTTTTCACTTTTGGTATTACATTACATGTGATGTCACAAGATTCTATTCAGACAGAAACAGCAGCCGACACAACAATCAGTGAAGTAGTTGAAACTACTACTACCGTTGTAGAAGAAACAGGAATGCACAAAGCATTGAAACAAAAGTTTATCGAAGGTGATGCTCAATGGATGGCTCCGGTAGCATTTGCTTTGATTTTAGGTTTAGCTTTAAGTATTGAAAGAATCATCTACTTAAGCTTGTCGTCAACAAACACGAAAAAACTTTTGTCCAGCATCGACGAAGCATGGGAAACAGGTGGTGTTGAAGCAGCTTTAGAAGTATGCCGAAACACACGCGGACCAGTTGCTTCGATCTTCTATCAGGGTCTTTCCCGTTTCGATGAAGGTATTGAAGTAGTAGAAAAATCAGTAGCTTCTTATGGAGGCGTACAATTAGGTTTGTTGGAAAAGAACCTGACCTGGATTTCTTTGTTTATCGCATTGTCTCCATCATTGGGTTTCTTGGGTACTGTAATCGGTATGATCCAGGCATTCGACAAAATCCAACAGGTAGGTGATATTTCTGCTACTGTTGTAGCCGGCGGTATCAAGGTTGCACTTTTAACAACCGTTTTCGGTTTGATCGTTGCGATGATCCTGCAGGTTTTCTATAACTATATTCTAACAATCATCGAAGGACTTACCAACGACATGGAAGACTCTTCAATTTCTTTGTTGGACATCATAGTAAAACATTCTAAATAAAAAGACATCATGATTAAAATAATTAAAATAGTAGGTATATCATTGGTCGTGATATCATTCTTGCTGTTGATTGCATTCTTTGCAACCTTCGGACAGGGAAGCGGCTTAATTGATAGTGCCGCAGGGGAGGCTATCCACGTCCCACTAATGACCGACGTGGTACTGTACTGGGTTTACGTGCTGTTTGCAGTCACAATCATCGTTTCTATTGCTTCAGCTTTGTTCGTATTTGTCAAATCATTGATTAGTACTCCGGCAGCAGCATTAAAATCATTGATTCCAATCGTGCTTTTCGCAGGAATCTTCGTGGTTTCGTATATTTTCGGAAGCGGTGATAAAATGTCTATCATTGGTTATGAAGGCACACAAAACGTTGGCACATGGGCTCAGATTTCGGATATGTTCCTGTATACAATCTATACACTATTTGTGCTAATTGTTGTGACCATTTTCGGTTCAAGAATATATACGGCATTGAAATAGTTTTTCAAACTAATTAAAAATTGACACAACAGAATGGCTAAGAAATTAAGACAAATAAACGCGAGCTCGATGGCCGACATCTCGTTCCTGCTTTTAATTTTCTTCCTTGTTACAACGTCTATGAATGTCAGCACGGGATTGATGCGTCGTTTGCCGCCACCACTTCCACCTGATCAGGAACCGCAAGATATCGATATCAAAAAAAGAAATATCTTCGTGGTTAAAATCAATAGTCAGAACCAATTGTTGGTACAAGGAGAAGAGTTAAGTATCAGAGAACTGAGAAATAAAGCCAAAGAATTTGTTAAAAACGAAGGGAATGATCTGCATCTTCCTGAAAAAATATTTAACCAATTCGAATTGCTTGGCAACATGGAATATACAAGAGATCATGTTATTTCTGTTCAAAACGATGTGGATACCCAGTATCAGGCATATATCGATGTCCAAAATGAATTGGTTGCCGCCTACAACGAGTTACGTAACGAATTATCGCAAGATAAATTCGGCAAATTATTCGACGAATTAGACGAAAAGCAACAGAAAGAAGTTCAAACGGTTTATCCTCAGAAAATTTCGGAGGCAGAACCTAAAAATTATGGAGGAGCAAAATAATGGCTAGAATCAGAAAAGAAGAAAAAAAAGAAGCACCTGAATTGAGCACTTCATCTTTGCCCGACATCATCTTTATGTTGTTATTCTTCTTCATGGCTGTTACAACCATGAAAGAGGTAACCTATAAAGTGCGGGTTGCTCCACCTTCGGCAACGGAACTTCAAAAGTTAGAAAACAAATCGTTGGTTCGATACATCTATGTGGGCGAACCGATGAGGGAGTACCGCGAACAATTTGGTTCGGCTACCCGCATCCAATTGAACGATCAATTTGCTGACGTAGCAGAAATTGAAACCTTCATCACCATGGAACGGACTGCCATGAAAGAAGAGGATCAGAACATCATGACCGTTTCAATCAAAGCAGACAAAGACACCAAAATGGGTATCATCACAGATATCAAACAAGCGCTTCGTCGTGCTTACGCCTTGAGAATAAATTATCAGGCGTCTGTCCGTCAGGCTTACTAATAAGCAAATACCTCTTATATAGTAAAGCGTCGCAACTGAAATTTCGGTTGTGACGCTTTTGTTTTAAGCTGTACGGGATTATTTATTATCTTTGCATTGCTTAAAATCTATCATTCAATCACATCTTTCGCTTTTATATGGAGAAAAATATCAATTCAAAATCTGCATCTCTGCGTAAAATGGCTGAAGAATTTATGCAATCAACAACTTCGGAGGGAGCTACAACTGCTACCACCTCAGAAGCTTTCTCAATCATAAGGGAACTCCTCGCCCATCTGGCAGCTTTAGAAAAACAAACTTCCCATTTAATGAAGGCTGAAGCTGCGCTAACAAATACACGACTACAATTGGAAGATGTGCTGGAAGGAGCGAATGTAGGAACATTGGAATGGAATGTTCAAACAGGGAAAATCAAATTCAATAACATCTGGGCAAAAAATCTGGGATACACGAAAACCGAAATAAAAATCGGACTATTATTCTTAGGTCGCAAAGGCTGGAGAGCAATTACCCACCCCGATGATATTCCTTATGCTGATGAAATGCTCAACAGACATTTCTCAGGAGAATTACCCTACCATAAAGTAGAGGTAAGAATGCGGCATAAAAACGGTCATTGGGTATGGATGCGACAGGAAGGAAGGGTGAAAACATGGACTGCTGATGGAAAACCTCTGTTGATGTATGGTATACACTTCGATATAACCAGCAGGAAACAAATGGAAGAGCAATTAATAAAGGATATTGAAGAAAAGAAAAGGGCGGAACAGGCACTGGTTGATTTGAATAACCAATTGGAAGCGCGTATTACAGAAAGAACTACCCAAATGTTAAACATAACGGTTGATGTACAAGAACGAGAACGTAATCGGTTTTCGAGGGAACTGCATGATGGCATGGGGCCGCTGCTTTCTACCATCAAACTTTATTTTCAATGGTTGGCCGATACTGATGATGTTGATAAAAAACGTATTATAACAGAAAAAGGCAATCACAGCATCGAAACCGCAATTCAAACTGCACGTGAACTTGCAAGGGGTTTAAGTTCGCAATTCCTGACGGAAGTTGGCTATGTAAAGGCATTAACCGATTTTATTCAACGTATCAATCTTACCAATACAATCAATATCAACTTTAACACCAACACATATGACCGATTTAGCGGTTTTCTTGAACTGATGCTGTATAGAATTACAACAGAGTTGATTAAAAACACATTAACGTATGCCCAGGCTACGAATATTGATATTGTTTTTGACTACAACAAGTCAGGAAAGTCTATTGATTTTACTTACAGCGACAATGGCATTGGATTCGATTGGGAGAAAACACAAAAAGACAGAAAAGGATTGGGATTGATGAATATCCAACAACGGGTGCAGATTATGAAAGGAGATATTGAAATCACATCAAAACCGGATAAGGGTATGCGTGTATTTGTTCGGTTTCCATTAGAAGATAAATCCGAATTGTAGTCCTGTAAATATACTACTATACTTATAATAAGAAGGAAATGAATAAAATTATGCTCGTTGACGACCACTCCTTATTTCGTGAAGGCATTAAACTTTTAATTGAAAACGAAGGTCTGGGTGAAGTCATTGCTGAAGCTGAAAACGGAAAAGAATTTCTTGATTTACTGAAAATACATAATCCCGATTTGGTCATCATGGACATTGAAATGCCTGTTATGGGTGGCTTAGAAGCTACCAGAAAAGGTCTTGAAATGCGACCCGGTCTGAAAATTCTGGCACTTACCATGCTCAATGAAAAAGCAAACTATGTTGAAATGACAAACGCCGGTGTCATTGGTTTTGTGCTGAAAACATCGGGCAAGCAAGAATTTGAAAAGGCGATCAAAGCCATCAATCAGGGCGAAAGCTATTTCTCAAATGAATTATTACGCCAGATTATTTACAATATTGATGCTCCAACTGACTATCGAATCAACAGGGCTGAGACCAATGAGGAAAAGCTGACTGCACGCGAAATGGAAGTTTTACAGTGCTTTTGCGAAGGACTGACAGTTAGCGAAATAGCTGCAAAACTTTTTATCACTATCAAAACCATCGAAACACACCGCTCCTCACTTTTAAGGAAGACAAATTCTAAGAATACAATCAATCTGGTGCTCTACGCAATTAGAAACAAACTGGTTCTGATAGATTAAGTATTTTTTCACCGATATGTTAATCAGGGTTTACACTGATATAAAATCAGGGTTTACACCTATTAGAGTCTGTTTAATTAAATATAATTTTGAAGCCCGGTTATTTCTGATTTATGTCGTATGTCGTTACAGCAATAATCATTGTAGCATTTATACGAAAAATCACAAAGACAAATCAATTATACGACAATTAAATATAAAATAATATGGAAACCTCAAATCTTCAAACTGCACAGAGAGTCAATTTCAGCATCTTCCCAAACCCCACTGCTGATTACTTTCAGGTAAACGGAATCGTTGGTAGCGCCAAGCTCGTCATTAGCAACATCCATTGTAAAGTATTCCTTACGAAAGATGAAATTGTGAACGATGATATTATTTGTCTGAAATCAATACCTAAAGGAATATATATTCTGAAAATCATTTCAGAAAATGGTATCGAAAGAAAAAAACTTGAAAAAATTTAAGGTGGAAGTCAGTATCCACTGCAATAGAGCGGTTCAATATCATTACATATCTTACCTATGAGAATAAAGCGGTTAAACCTACTGCTTTTTCTGAAGAAGCTACAATCGAATTGTAGCTTCTTTTTGTATCTTTTACTCTAAAATTTGATTTTGTTTGACCAGCTCTTTTTTTAGCTTGTTATATTCTAAATCCTGAACAGCTTTTTTCTCTTCAATTGCCAAGGAGGCTATTAGAGCTGCACTTTGACCAAGAATCATGAATACTGGTTCCATGCGAATAGATCCAAATGCTATATGCGTAGCACTGAGACATACAGGGACAATCAAGTTTTTACATGCTTCTTTTTTGGGTACTATTGAGCGATAACTGATTGCAAAAGGACCTTTAAGTTTGGCTTCTACATTGCCCTCGTTCAATACGTATCCATTCGCATTTACGTAACGTTTTACATGATGAGAATCCATGGTGTATGCTGCCATGCCGATTGGATCTTCGACTATTTCAACCCCTTCACAGTTTTTTTGTGTCATTACATAATTGCTGATCATGCGACGTGCTTCTCTGATGTATAGTTGTTCCTGCCAACCATCTTCACGTTCATATTCATCTTTACATGTTCCCCATCGCGACACCTTATCTCTTACTTGCTCAGGAATTCGGGGATGATATGCCAGTGTCCACATCAACCCTTGCTGGTACACCCGATGGCGTTCAACAATTTTTTCGCGTTCTTCATAAGAAGCCTCAGGGTAATCCCAGTTCTGTCCGACGAAATCCGTCGAAAATCCTTTTTGATTGTTGGTGTCTGTTTTCCGATTGGGCATGGGAGAATTGATCCAGGGAACCAAAGGATCACCATAGGGATACATTTTCTCTATTGGTCCGGTTGCAGCTTCATAATTCCGGAACAAAAGCTCGTAATCGAGTTCGTTGTAATTATCCGGTTTTTTAAAAGGTATTCGGTTCTCGGGATGGTTGGTCAAGGTCATTCGAAAACAGTATGCCTGTATGTAATTGTCACCCTCTCCGTCTTCTCCGGGACCGCCTTCAGTGATGAACGGTAAAAGTCCGCTTGAAGGATCTCCTTTGATGATATAAGGATCTACGCCCTCGATGAAATTATGATTTACACCGTTTTTAGAAACTGTCCCAAGTAGCGTTTTTCCCAACTGATTAGCCTGGATGCCGTTTAATGTTTCTCCATACTGAGCATTTGCTTCTCTGCCAACTGTGTAAGAGACACCAGCCGCAGCCATGAGATCACCCTCGTAAGTAGCATCAATAAATACTTTTCCGGCATAGGAGTTTCCTGATTCCATTTTAATGGAGGTGATGGCATTTTTGTTTTTGGATACGCCATCCGGTCTTTTGAGTCGCTGATTATAAGCAATTTGAATATCAAGATTTTTAATCATTTCATGATAGACTTTAAGCGCAGCCGAAGGTTCGAAAGCCCACATCGCATCTTCGTCTTTACCCCCTCCATATTTATATTGAGATCTTTTTTGCCAAACCCAATTTGTAGAATCCTCGTAATGTTTTTTTATGTTTCTATAAAACTCACGTGAAATTCCTCCAATAACCCTTTTGTTGCCAATATCAGTCTTACCAAGCCCACCTGTTGTGAGTCCACCCAAACGATTTGTCGGTTCAATTAATATTACTGATTTTCCCAGTCTAGCAGTCTGGATGGCTGCACTGATACCAGCAGATGTCCCTCCATAAATAACTACATCTGCATTTTTCATATTCTTACCACTACTGAAGCTGCTGAACAATAAAATTAAAATACTAAGTAAAAATACCGTTAGTGAAGTCTTGTGAATTTTCATTTGAATTAAGTATTGATTTGATTAAGTTTAAAAAAACACAAAACTAATATATTATTGTAATGTTTTCTTGTGTTTTACCTCAAACTCATGTTAATTAATAATAAATCCTCAAGCACTTACACGGATTTCACGTTCTTTCTTCTCCATCCGGAGTCCCTGATTGAAGATGTAGCTTCCATTTGTACAATTGTTTGTCTGGGGCGTAAGCATTACATCCCTAACATTCCGTTGTTTGAATATTTTTAGTAAATTTGCAACTTCAAAAAAATTGATGCATTAACAAGATGAAATTCAAAGAATATTCCCAGCTCAACTTATCAGATATCAATAAAAAGATGCTAGCTCGCTGGAGCGATGCTGACATCTTTCATAAAAGCATCTCTGCCCGCGAGGGTAAACCTTCTTTCGTGTTTTATGAAGGCCCTCCTTCTGCCAACGGCATGCCCGGCATTCACCATGTAATGGCGCGGGCTATCAAAGATATCTTTTGCAGATACAAAACCATGCAGGGCTTTCAGGTAAAACGCAAGGCCGGCTGGGATACGCACGGTTTGCCGGTTGAACTGGGCGTGGAAAAAAGTCTCGGCATCACCAAAGAAGATATCGGCAAAACGATTACGGTCGATGCATACAACGCTGCCTGTCGAAGTGATGTGATGAAATATACCAAAGAATGGGAAGACCTGACGACTCAAATGGGTTATTGGGTGGATATGAACGACCCTTACATTACGTACGACAATCGCTATATAGAGACTTTGTGGTGGTTGCTCAAAGAACTCTACAAGAAGAACCTGCTTTATAAAGGCTATACCATTCAACCCTATTCGCCGGCAGCCGGAACGGGACTGAGCACCCACGAGCTGAATCAACCTGGATGTTACCGCGATGTGAAGGATACGACTTGTGTCGCGCAGTTTAAGGTGATTGATAAAACGACATTGCCTTTTGATGCAGTTGCTAACGATTGTTATTTCCTGGCATGGACCACCACGCCGTGGACTTTGCCATCTAACACTGCCTTGTGCGTCGGACCCAATATCAGTTACGTATTGGTTAACACCTTTAATCCATACAACCATGAAGCTGTTTCCCTGATTCTGGCGAAAGACTTGCTGGCTGCCCATTTCAATCCCAAAAATGCTGAATTGAAATTAAGCGACTATGTGCCGGGAGATAAAAATATTCCTTATGAAGTTGTCGGAGTGTGTTCAGGAAAAAAATTGCTGGGTATTCAATACGAACAACTAATCCCCTGGGTGAATCCCGGAGATGGTGCTTTCAAGGTTATTACCGGCGATTTTGTTACCACCGAAGATGGTACAGGTATCGTCCACATTGCTCCTACATTCGGAGCTGATGACGACCGTGTGGCTAAATTACATGGTGTGCCGCCACTCTTGTTAATTGACAAAGACGGTAACCGCCAACCTTTGGTCGACCGAAGTGGGAAGTTCTATAAAATCGAAGACTTATCTCCTGAATTTGTAATAGATAAGGTAAACGTTAATCTGTACAAAGAATTTGCTGGTAGCTTTGTGAAGAATGCTTACGATGAAGCACTCAAAGATAGTGAAACGACGCTTGATATTGATTTGTGTGTGATGCTGAAACAACAGGGACTTGCATTCAAAATCGAAAAACATGTCCACAATTACCCGCACTGCTGGAGAACCGACAAACCTATTTTGTATTATCCTTTAGATAGTTGGTTTATCAAAACAACTGCCTGTAAAGATGAAATGATTGCGTTGAACAACACCATCAACTGGAAACCGCAATCGACTGGTACCGGACGTTTCGGCAAATGGCTTGAGAACTTGCAGGACTGGAACCTGAGTCGCAGTCGTTATTGGGGAACTCCCCTACCTATCTGGAGATCAGAAGACGGTACGGAAGAAATATGTATCGGTTCTGCAGAAGAACTCATGCAGGAGATTGAGAAGTCGATGCAAGCAGGTTTTATGCAGGAAAATCCTTTCAGGAACTTTCAACCCGGCGTTTATACGGCTGAAAATTATGCCGTGGAAAACATCGACCTGCACCGTCCGTATGTCGACAATATTATATTAGTTGCACCTTCGGGTCAACCGATGAAACGCGAACTTGACCTCATTGATGTGTGGTTCGATTCCGGTGCCATGCCATTCGCTCAATTTCATTATCCATTTGAAAATAAAGAGCAAATCGAGGCTGGTGGTTATCCTGCTGATTTTATTTCAGAAGGGGTAGATCAAACCAGAGGCTGGTTCTTTACCTTGCATGCCATCAGCACCATGATTCGTGGTTCGGTGGCTTTCAAAAATGTGATTTCAAACGGATTGGTACTCGACAAGAACGGCAATAAGATGTCGAAACGACTCGGAAATGCCGTCGATCCCTTTTCTACAATAGAAAAACACGGTTCTGACCCTTTGCGCTGGTATATGATGACCAATGCTTCGCCCTGGGATAACCTGAAATTTGATGAAGAAGGTATTGAGGAGGTGCGTCGGAAATTTTTCGGAACCTTGTACAACACCTACTCTTTCTTCTCGCTGTATGCCAATGTTGATGAATTTGCTTTTGCAGAGGAGGAAATTCTGTTGGATAAACGTCCGGAAATCGACCGTTGGGTTATTTCTTTACTGAATTCTTTGGTCAAAGAGGTAACCGAACATTACGAAAACTACGAGCCGACCAAAGCAGGTCGCGCCATTTCGGATTTTGTAGGGGAAAACCTCAGCAACTGGTACGTCAGGCTGAACCGGAAACGCTACTGGGGAGGAGAATACAACGAAGACAAGTTGGCTGCTTATCAAACACTCTATACTTGTCTCGAGACAGTTGCTAAACTCATGGCACCGATTGCGCCTTTCTATGCCGATCGGTTGTTCTTAGATTTGAATGCCGTTACCGGAAAAGATAAATCAGAATCCGTGCATCTGGCATCATTCCCAAAACATAACGAGACTGCAATCGACAAGCATTTAGAAAGCTGCATGCAACTGGCACAGCAGATTTCATCGATGATACTGGCATTACGCCGGAAAGCCGAGAAGAAAGTCCGCCAACCCCTTGCGAAAGCGGTGGTTCCGGCGAGCGATGAATTGTCGTACCAACAAATTCTCTACATCGCAGAGCTGATTAAAGCAGAAGTGAACATCAAGGAATTAGAAGTAATTCCAGCCGATGCCGATATGGAAAGTCTGGTTAAAAAGATCAAGCCCAATTTCAAAACGCTGGGTAAAAAGTATGGCAAGCTGATGAAGGAAATTGCACAGGCCATGTTGGCATTTGGCAAAGAGCAAATCAACGCCATCGAGAAAAACGGCAGCTACACGTTTAGTATCGGCAATGAAACAGTAGAAATACAACCAGAAGACGTAGAAATTTATACCGAAGACATGCCGGGATGGTTGGTTGGCAACGAAGGGAAACTGACTGTTGCGCTGGATATTACAGTCAACGACGAGCTGATTCAGGAAGGCA
>JAUSNQ010000093.1 GCA_030655595.1 Paludibacter sp. | reverse complement strand
TCGCTGAATCCTTATGAGCAGTTTGATGCGTATTTGAAACTGGCTGAGAATCCTGAAATGCGCTTCATTGTGTCGAATACAACCGAAGCTGGTATTGCTTTCGATCCTTCTTGTAATTTAGATGATGAGCCGGCAAGTTCTTATCCGGGCAAATTAACGCAGTTGCTTTATCATCGCTTTATAACTTTCAACGGTGCTGCTGATAAAGGGTTTATCATTTTTCCATGTGAATTGATTTTTCACAATGGAACTGAGCTGAAAAAATGTGTTCATCAATATATTGATTTTTGGAACCTTGGTACTGAATTCAGTAGCTGGTTTGATACAGCTTGTGGTGTGTATTCGACTTTGGTTGACCGCATTGTGCCTGGTTTCCCACGTGAGACTATCGGTGAAATTCAGGAGCGTATTCAGTTTGAAGACAAATTAGTGGTTAAGGCAGAAATCTTCCATTTGCTCGTGATAGAGGCTCCTAAAAGTGTGGCTAAAGAGTTCCCTGCCGATAAAGCGGGACTGAATGTGCTTTTTGTTCCGGATGAAAAGCCTTACCACGAAAGGAAAGTTACGCTGTTGAACGGTCCGCATACTGTGCTGGCTCCGGTTGGTTATTTAGCTGGACTGAACATCGTAAAAGAATGCTTGCGTGATGATGTGATTTCGAAATATGTGTACATGGTGATGTACAAAGAGTTGATTTCTACGCTCGATCTGCCTCAGAAAGAACTGAAAAAGTTTGCTAATGATGTGGTCGAACGATTCAACAATCCTTTTGTTCACCATTTTCTTACCAGCATCATGCTGAATTCGTTTCCTAAATATAAAACCCGAGATTTACCGGGTCTTAAAATATATCTTGAAAGAAAAGGTGAACTGCCTGTTGGTCTGGTGTTGGGTCTCGCTGCGATCATTACTTATTATAAGGGTGGCAAAAGAGGAAGTATTGATATAGTTCCAAACGACGATAAAGCCATCGTAGATTTATTAAAAATCCTTTGGACAACCAATAATTTTGATATGATTGCCCAGTGTGTACTCGCAGCTGATTTTATCTGGGATGAGAATCTGAATGATATTCCCGGTTTAACTGAAAAGCTATCATTCTATTTGAGATTAATCAATGAGTTTGGTATGAAGGAAACAGTTAGAACCATTGTTTCTAAACGATTTAACTTGTCGGTGAAGATGGACTTTGAATTACCGCAGTTTGAATAATGTGAAATAAGGGATTAATTTTTAACCATATGAGTATCATATAAGTTTTTCTTTAAAATAGTCGTTTATAATCAGGTAAATTGTAAATAATAAAATAGTAAATAAACTTATATGTTCCTTATATGACTTATATGGTAAAAAAAATCAAATAAAATTATGAAGTTTCTAAAAATAAATAATGCTGATAATGTGGCTGTTGCACTTGAGCAACTTTCATCTGGCGAAATTTTGCAAGTGGATGGTGATACAATTACCATAATTTCCGACATTCCTGCCGGTCATAAGTTTGCACTTTGCGATCTTGCAGTAAATGAACATATTATCAAATACGGATATCCAATCGGTCATGCAATTAAAACCATCCAAAAAGGAGAATGGGTGAATGAGCAATCAATCAAAACCAACCTGGAAGGCTTACTTGATTATACTTATGAGCCAAAATTAGAAAATCCTGTTCTGAATCAACAAAACACTACTTTCAAAGGATACAGGAGAAATAACGGCGAAGTAGGTATCAGAAATGAAATTTGGATTATTCCTACCGTCGGATGTGTAAACGGAACCATTCAGGAATTAGCGCAACAATTGAAAGAGGAGACTAAGCTTGAAGGCATTGATGCTGTGATTGCTTATCCTCATAATTATGGTTGTTCGCAATTAGGTGATGACCATGAAAATACGCGTATGGTTTTGCGTAACATGGTCAAACATCCGAATGCGGGTGGGGTGCTGGTAGTCGGACTAGGATGTGAAAATAACCAGGTTTCAGCTTTCAAAG
Source organism: Paludibacter sp. (assembly GCA_030655595.1). The sequence continues at coordinate 10,540 of JAUSNQ010000093.1, read as the reverse complement.
AACTGTTGGGTGATTTTGATGAAAATCGCGTGAAATTCATGGAAACCCAAAAGGTGGAAGATGAAGTGGAGACCGGTATGGAATTGCTACGTGAAATCTATGCAATCGCTTCTAAAGATAAAAGGGTAAATATTCCTTTATCAGAACTGAAAGTAGGCTTGAAATGTGGAGGTTCAGATGGATTCTCTGGCATTACAGCCAATCCTTTACTGGGTGTGTTTTCTGATTTTCTGGTTGCTCAGGGTGGCACAACCGTCTTGACTGAAGTCCCCGAAATGTTTGGCGCTGAAACGATTTTGATGAACCGTTGCATTAACCGGGAAACTTTTGAGAAAACAGTTTTCCTCATCAATGATTTCAAAGCATATTTCATCAAAAATAATCAACCGGTATATGAAAATCCTTCTCCGGGAAATAAAGCGGGAGGTATTTCAACTTTGGAAGAAAAATCACTTGGTTGTACGCAGAAATGTGGTAAATCGTCTGTTATGGACGTGTTGATGTATGGCGAACGACTCAAAACCAAAGGGTTGAATCTGCTCAGTTCGCCAGGAAATGATTTGGTTGCAGCAACGGCACTGGCAGCAAGTGGTTGTCATTTGGTGCTGTTTACAACAGGACGTGGTACGCCATTCGGTTCTTTTGTGCCAACCATGAAAATATCAACCAATTCGGCCTTGTATCAGAAAAAACCGGGCTGGATTGATTTCAATGCCGGCACAATTGTCGAGAATGAAAGCATTGAGGAAGTTAATAACCGTTTTGTTGCATACATATTGGATGTAATCAATGGGACTTATGTGAACAACGAAAAGAAAAATTACCGGGAAATAGCGATTTTCAAAACAGGTGTAACTTTGTAATTAAACCACAAAAGGCACAAAAGAAAAACTAAGGGAACACAAAAGAACTAAAAGCTAAGAGCTAAAGACTGAAAGTGATAAATACTATTCACTCAGGAGTTCTAACGTAACTAATGTGTTTTACAATTTTATATTTATCTTTTGTGTTCCCTTAGTTTTTCTTTTGTGCCTTTTGTGGTGAAAAATATTTAAAACCTATATAAAAAATACAACAATGGAATTAGGAAAATTCAGTATCGGTATCGGCGACCGTTTCGCCCACCAGGGTGTTGCACAATTGCGCGCCATCATGAAAGCCAATGAATCTGGCTTGGAAATCAGTCCGGTATGGAACAAATCCAACCGCGAACATGTGTATGTACATTCTCATCCTTCGGATGTCAGAAAAGAAGCTGATGCTGCTGTGGCAAAGCTTGGATATAAAGGTAAATATTTTGTGGATGCGGATCACATCAACCTGTCAACTGTTGCTCCATTTGTTGAAACAGCCGACTTTTTCACATTAGATGTGGCGGCTTTCATTGGCAAAACAAGCAGTGAAGCCGATGTAAATCAATTTGTTGCTTCATGCAGCAAATATCTTGGCGCTATACAAATTCCGGGAATAAAAGAACCGTTGCAGGTATCTGAAGTAGTGCTTCAAGCTATCGCTGCCAAATTTCTAGCTGCTACGCAACAGGCTGCTGATATTTATCAGTATCTGGTAGAAAAGAAGGGAAAAGGAAACTTTGTGACTGAAGTATCGATGGATGAAGTGGAGAGTCCGCAAACCCCACTTGATATGCTTTTCATTTTAAAAATGTTGGCTGATAAAGGAGTTCCGGCTCAAACCATTGCTCCTAAATTTACCGGAAGATTCAACAAAGGTGTTGATTATAAAGGTGATTTGCAACAGTTTGCCCGAGAATTTGAAGAAGATGTTTTGGTATTAGACTTCGCTGTTAAAGAATTTGGTTTGCCAAAAGAACTCAAATTGAGCGTGCATTCTGGAAGTGATAAATTTTCTATATACCCGATTATGGCTGAAATCATCAAAAAGTATGATAAGGGTCTGCATTTGAAAACTGCAGGGACAACCTGGCTGGAAGAAGTAATCGGTCTGGCAAAGGCGGATGGCGAAGGACTCGTTCTCGCTAAACAGATATATGCCAATTCGTTTAACAGAAAAGATGAGCTATGCGCTCCTTATGCTGATGTAATTGAAATTGAAGGTTCGGCTTTGCCTTCTGTTGAAGAAGTAAACGGATGGAGTAGTGAAAAATACGTGAATACCTTGCGTCATATCCCCGGACATCCGGATTATAATGCTAACTTCAGACAGTTAATTCACGTTGCTTACAAGGTGGCTGCTGAAATGGGTGAAACATACACAGACCTGCTTAAGAAGTACGCAGATGTCATAGGCGGTTGTGTAGAAGAAAATATCTACGACCGTCATCTGAAACGATTGTTCAATTTATAATTCATAAAATATATCATCATGGAAAACTTGTTTAATGTAAAAGGCTTAGTGACTGTAATCACCGGTGGAGGTGGAATCCTGGGACGTGGCATGTCGGAATACATGTGTTCTCAAGGCGCAAAGGTTGTCATTCTTGACAGATGTCGCGATGCAGCGAAAAACTTAGAAGATGAATTGATGGCAAAAGGTTACGATGTAGCCAGCTATTGTGCTGATGTCCTTGTAAAAGAGGAACTCGAAGATGTGGCTATCCAAATTGTTGCAAAATTTGGTCGCATTGATGTGCTGGTTAATGCAGCCGGTGGTAATATGGCCGGTGCTACCATTGGTCCGGATAAAACCATCTTTGATCTGGAGGTTGAAGCATTCCGTAAAGTAGTGGATTTGAATTTATTCGGAACTGTTTTGCCAACGATGGTATTTGCAAAAGTAATGGTTGAACAGAAAAAGGGTAGTATCATCAATATATCTTCTGAATCTGCCATTCGTCCGCTTACCCGTGTGGTGGGTTACAGTGCTTCAAAGGCTGCTGTTACCAATTTCACAAAATACATGGCAACCGAACTGGCAACCAAATTCGGTGAAGGGTTGCGCGTGAATGCAATCGCTCCGGGTTTCTTTCTGACTGAACAAAACCGCACACTTATGACCAATCCCGATGGTTCGTTAACTGCTCGTGGTGAGAAAATTATCAATCATACGCCTTTCGGACGATTTGGTCAGCCGGATGAATTATTCGGAACCCTCCACTGGCTCTCAAGTGATGCTTCTAAGTTTGTAACAGGCACCATGATCGTGGTTGACGGTGGTTTTGATGCTTTTGCTATTTAAACATTTTATCGATTTTTAATAACTTTCCGGTATCCGGAATTTAAATACTAATAATTATGATAACGCTAAGAGAAAATTCTAAATACGCTCTGATGGTCGCAACCAGTATGGGTATTCGCATTACGCCGGTTAACGGACAACCGGTTCACAGCAGTAAATTATTTGAAATGCAGGCTACCAGTGCCGAAACCAATGTGGCCAGTGTTTCGTCATTTTTGGGTCTTCCTTTTAAAGTGCTGACTACCTTCGTAAAAGACAGTCCGATTGCTCAGTTGATTAAAGCTGATTTACGCAGTCGCAACATGGATTTTGAAGGTCCCGAAGTTGCACAAGGTGACCCTTGGGGATACCGCCATCAGTTCAATATTGCTGATAGTGGGTTTGGTGCCCGTGGTCCGCGCGTGTTGAATGACCGTGCAGGCGAAGTTGGACGAACACTCAATGTGAAAGATTTCGATTTGGAACGCATCTTTGTAAATGAAGGTGTTCAGATTCTCCATCTTTCAGGATTAATTGGTGCGTTGTCTCCTGAAACCAGTAACTTCTGTCTGCAACTCGCTCGTTATGCAAAAAAAACAGGCACCCGCATTTCATTTGACTTAAATTATCGTGCATCTTTTTGGAAAGGTCGTGATAAAGAACTACGTGAGATATTTACTGAAATTGCTTCTGTATCAGATATTTTAATCGGTAACGAAGAAGATTTTCAATTGTGTTTGGGTATCGAAGGTCCGGAAGCAGGAGGTAAAGGTATTGACGCTGAAATTGATGGATTCAAAGGCATGATTGGTCGCGTGAAAGCTGCGTTCCCGAATGCTTCAGTATATGCAACGACTTTACGTCAGGTAATTAGTGCCAATGAACATTTATGGGGGGCTATTTTGTTAGATGGTAACACCTGGCATGTTATTGAACCTCGTAAAATAAACGTTCTTGATCGTATTGGCGGTGGTGATGGCTTCGTTGGTGGTATGTTATATGCCATCCTGAAAGGCTGGGAATCTGAAACATGGGCACAGTTTGGTTGGGCAACAGGTGCATTGGCTACGACTTTCCTGACAGATTACGGTCAACCTGCTGATGAAGAACAGGTTTGGAGTATTTGGGGTGGAAATGCAAGGGTGAAAAGATAGTTAATAGCGTATAGCTATTAGCTAATAAATATTATAAATAATCATATTATGTTATACTACGAAAAGGGTTCTACTGAAATCGAATTGACTTCTGCAGACCTAAAAAAAGGATTGTACGAAGCGCTGGAGAAAATGGGTGAAAAGCACAAAGTGCTTGCTATTCCGCCAGATTATACGCGACTTCCGAGTCGTGCCGGAGAGCTGACAGAATACTCCTGGCAGTATTATGGTGATGCGCTCACAGATGTATTGCCTGCTTTGGGGACACATTCACCTATGACCGATCATCAGATAGCACATATGTTCGGTACTTTGCCTGCATCCTTGATTCGCGAGCATGATTGGCGCAATGATGTGGTGACACTGGGAGTAGTGCCTTCAGAATTCGTAAAAGAGGTATCAGAAGGTGCTGTTGATTTTCCATGGCCGGCTCAGGTAAATAAACTGCTGAGAGATGGTGGATTTGATTTGATTTTGTCTATCGGTCAGGTTGTTCCTCATGAAGTAGTGGGCATGGCCAATTATAACAAAAATATCTTTGTGGGCACCGGCGGTGTTGAGGGTATCAATAAAAGTCACTTCGTTGGTGCTGCTTATGGTATGGAACGCATGATGGGACACGCCGATACGCCTGTTCGCCGGATATTCAACTATGCTTCTGATAACTTTTCGAATCACCTGCCGATTGTGTATGTGCAAACGGTAGTAGGGTTGGATAAAACGGATGGTAAGGTAAAATGCCGCGGCATCTACATCGGTGATGATTTCGAAGTGTTTGATAAAGCTGCGAAATTAGCCTTGTTGGTTAATTTTGAAATGCTTGAAAGACCACTGAAAAAAGTGGTTGTATATCTCGATCCAACAGAATTTAAAAGCACCTGGCTGGGTAATAAATCGATTTATAGAACCCGCATGGCCATTGATGATGATGGAGAATTGATTGTTTTAGCTCCTGCCTTGGTTGAATTTGGCGAGGACAAGGAAATCGATCGCCTGATTCGTAAATACGGTTATTTCGGTACACCGGCTACATTGAAAGCTTGTGACGAAAACGAAGAGTTACGCAACAACCTGAGTGCGGCAGCGCATTTGATTCACGGTTCTTCGGAAGGTCGCTTCAGCGTGACTTATTGTCCGGGTAAAGGAAAAGAAAATCTCACCCAAACCGAAATCGAAAGTGTAGGATTCAAGTATGCTGATATAGATGAAGTTACAGCCAAATATAATCCTGAAAAACTGAAGGACGGCTTTAACATCATGCCAGATGGAGAAGAGATATTCTATATTTCCAATCCTGCGCTGGGTTTGTGGGCTTTTAAAGATAGATTTAAATATTAAAAATTTGTTAAGTACATCAAACTCTTAGTTCTTAGTTTTTAGCTATCTATGTATTTATGATCGAAAAAGTTAACTGGGGTATCATCGGCTGTGGCAATGTCACCGAACTGAAAAGTGGTCCGGCATTCAACAAAGTGGAGCATTCGCAACTTGTTGCTGTGATGCGCCGCAATGCTGCTTTGGCCGAAGATTATGCGAAAAGGCATCAGGTTCCGCGTTTTTATGTTGATGCTGATGAACTGATTAACGACCCTGAGGTAAATGCGGTTTACGTAGCCACTCCGCCCGATACCCATGCGATGTACGCCATCAAAGCCATGCGGGCTGGTAAGCCGGTGTATGTGGAGAAACCTATGGCGAGGACCTATGCTGAATGTCAGGAGATGATACGTGTTTCGGAGGAAACAGGGATGCCTTTATACGTGGCTTATTACCGGCGGACTTTGCCAGCCTTTCTGAAAGTGAAAGAGATGGTTGATGAAGGCGCAATTGGCAAGGTGCTGACAGTGAACATCCGCTTGCATAAAGCTTTTGGTGAGAAAGACCAAGATTTGGTGCAACAAAGTTGGCATGTAAATCCTGAGATTGCAGGTGCAGGTCATTTTTACGATCTGGCATCTCATCAGTTGGATTATCTTGATTTTGTATTGGGTGAAATTACGGAAGTTAATGGTATTGCAGAAAATATGGCTGGTTTTTATAAAGCTGAAGATACTGTTTCAGCTGTATTTACATTTGATTCGGGTGTAACAGGAACCGGTAGCTGGTGTTTTGTCGTAGATAAAAATAGTGAAGAAGATAAAATTGAAATTTTCGGAACAAAAGGCAAAATCAGTTTTCCCTGTTTTGATAAAGGCGATGTAGAAGTTGCTACAAGACAAGGTAAAACAAACTACCAGTTTCAAAACCACGAAAACATCTCCTTTTACCTGGTTGAACAGGTTGTTGGAGCGCTACGAGTAGAAAATGCATGTATCAGTACAATGCAAACAGCTGCCCGTACTAACTTCATCATGGAAGAAATCGTAAAATCTTATTACAGCAAAAACTAATGTGTACTCATGTGACTAATGTGGTTAAAAAATGAAGATAATCATCGACGATAAAATCCCTTACATCCGTGGAGCTTTTGAGAACGTTGCCGAAGTAATCTATTTACCGGGTTCTAAAACAACGTCTGAAATTGCACGGGATGCCGATGCCATCATTACCCGTACCCGTACCATTTGCAACGAACAATTGCTTGCCGGTTCGTCGGTTAAATTCATTGCAACAGCCACAATTGGTTACGATCACATTGATACAGAATACTGTGATAAAGCGGGTATCAGTTGGACAAATTCACCGGGTTGTAATTCCAAATCGGTTGAACAATACATTGCATCGGTATTGATGGTGCTTGCTGAAACAAGAAACCTCAAACTGAATGAATTGACCATCGGAGTTGTGGGCGTTGGTAATGTGGGAAGTAAAGTCGCCCGGGTATGCGAATTGCTGGGAATGAGAGTTTTGTTGAATGATCCGCCGCTTGAAAGGATGGAAGGTGCTGATAAATTCGTGAGCTTAGAACAGATTAAGCATGAGGCTGATATCATAAGTTTACATGTCCCGCTGAATATGAAAGGCGAAGATGCTACTTACCATTTGGCTGATGATTCTTTCTTTCAATCACTGAATAAAAAACCGGTGATTATCAATTCGTGTAGAGGAGAAGTAGTTCAAACAGAAGCTGTAAAAAATGCAATTCTTAATGATGATATCGATTCCTTTGTTTGTGATTGCTGGGAAAATGAACCTGATATTGATTTGGAACTGCTCGAAATGACTGGTTTAGCTACACCACACATCGCAGGCTATTCCAAAGATGGCAAAGCAACCGGTACGCTCATGAGTGTGAAAGCTGTCAGTGACTACTTCAACCTGGGACTTGATAACTGGCATCCGGAAGGGGTAGAAATGCCTGAAAAACCGCTTATTCAGATTGATGGTACAGGATTAAACGAGCAACAAATCATCTCCAAAGCAATCTTGCATACGTATGATATTCGTAATGATGATGCATTATTTCGAAGTAATCCCGCTGATTTTGAGAAACAAAGAGGTGATTATCCTACGAGAAGGGAATTTCTGGCATATACTGTTGAAGCCAAAAATGTTAGTCGGGGAAATGTTGAGAAATTGAAAAGGCTTGGGTTTAATATGAAAGCAAACTGAATTTTTTAACCATATAAGTCATAGAAGAACCATATAAGAGAAATGATGTCCTAAGTAGTCCCGTTAGGGACGATATATCTGTAGAATACGACAATAAAAATCAAACCTGAGTCCCGTTAGGGACGTCATAGGACATATTACGGATAATCAAATTTATAATTAATATCATACAAAAACAAAACATTATGAAACAAAAAGCAGACATTGGATTAATCGGTTTAGCCGTGATGGGCGAAAACCTGGTATTGAACATGGAAAGTAAAGGCTTTACAGTAGCCGTTTACAACCGTACCGTTGAGAAAGTGGATAAGTTCGTTGCCGGTCGTGGTGCCGGAAAAAACTTCATCGGAGCACATTCTATCAAGGAATTATGCGATTCGCTCGAAAAACCACGCAAAGTGATGATGTTAGTGAAAGCTGGTAAAGCTGTTGATGACTTTATTGAACAACTGATTCCTCATCTTGAAGCCGGTGACATCATTATCGATGGTGGTAATACCCATTTTCCTGACACCATTCGTCGTACAAACTATGTAGAAAGTAAGGGATTGCTTTTCATTGGAACTGGTGTTTCGGGAGGTGAAGAAGGTGCGCTGTTAGGTCCATCGATTATGCCTGGTGGTTCTCCTGCTGCATGGCCTGCTGTAAAAGATATTTTCCAGTCCATTTCTGCCAAAGTAGAAGGCAATGTTCCTTGCTGCGACTGGGTTGGAGAAGGAGGCGCCGGTCATTTTGTGAAAATGGTACACAATGGTATCGAATATGGTGATATGCAAATCATCAACGAAGCATATCAGTTGATGAAAGATTTGTTGGGCATGAGTGCCGACGAAATGCACGAAGTGTTTAAAGCATGGAATAAAGGTGATCTGGATTCTTATTTAATTGAAATTACCAGAGATATTCTGGCAGTGAAAGATGAAGATGGCGAACCATTGGTAGAAAAGATATTAGATACTGCAGGACAAAAGGGTACTGGTAAATGGACCGGTGTGACTGCACTTGATTTGGGTATTCCTTTAACACTTATAGGTGAATCTGTATTTGCGCGTTGTTTGTCTGCTCAGAAAGACATCCGAGTGAAAGCATCTAAAGTAATCAGCGGACCAAAGGTTAATTTCACTGGCGAAAAAGCTCAAATGATTGCCGACTTGAAAGATGCTCTATTCGGAGCTAAGATCATCTCTTATGCTCAGGGTTATAACCTGATGATGGAAGCTGCAAAGGAATACAAATGGAATCTGAACTATGGTGGCATTGCCCTGATGTGGCGTGGTGGTTGTATTATCCGTTCAGTATTTTTGGGAGATATCAAGAAAGCATTTGATAAAAATCCAACTCTTGAAAACTTATTGCTGGACCCATATTTCAAAAATATTGTGGAAAAAGCTCAGGCTGGATGGCGTAGGGTTTGTGCTGCTGCGTTGACAAATGGTATTCCTGTTCCTGCACTGACATCTGCGCTTTGCTATTTCGACGGATTACGCTGTGAACGTCTGCCTGCTAATTTATTACAAGCTCAACGCGACTATTTTGGTGCACATACTTACGAAAGAATTGATAAGCCACGCGGAGAATTCTTCCATACTAACTGGACGGGTAGAGGAGGGGATACTGCTTCTTCGACGTATGTAGTATAAGGATTTTCGATTTTAAAAATTTACCATTTACTATTTGGGGATGGTAGAACTTATATGCAAAAAGGCTGATTCGAATTAAATCGAATCAGCCTTTTTAATATTATCATATTTTTTAATTAATACTGTTCCATCTCATTCGGAAAATCACTGGATTTCACATCTTCAACATAGTGCTGAATTGCCTGTGTCATCACAGCTTCAATGTTTGCGTATCTTCTTAAAAATCGAGGGGAAAAATCGTTGTTCAATCCAAGCATATCATGTAATACCAATACCTGTCCGTCAACATCTCCTCCTGCGCCTATGCCTATGACAGGTATTGATAGCTCTGAAGCAACTTGTTTGGCAAGTTTGGCCGGTATCTTTTCTAAAACAATCGAAAAACAGCCGGCTTCTTCCAAAAGATGTGCGTCACGGATCAATTTCTCAGCTTCTTCATCATCCTGAGCCCTGACTGCATAAGTGCCGTATTTGTTGATTGATTGTGGCATGAGTCCTAAATGACCCATGACGGGAATACCTGCGCTGAGTACACGTTTTATTGACTCCAACACTTCTTCTCCACCTTCCATTTTCAAACAGTCACCATGAGTTTCTTTCATGATTCTAATGGCGGAAGAAATTGCTTCTCTTGAATTACCCTGATAAGTCCCGAAAGGCATATCAACAACAACAAGTGCGCGCTTTACACCTCGCATGACCGACTTAGCCAAAAAAATCATTTGATCGAGTGTTATGGGAAGAGTTGTGGCATTGCCACAGATTACATTCGAAGCAGAATCACCCACAAGAATAATGTCAATTCCTGCTCTGTCAACAATACTTCCCATCGTGAAATCATATGCAGTTAACATACTTATTTTTTCACCTCTCTTCTTCATTTCTACTAATCGCTGAGTAGTTACCCGGCGAACATTTTCGTAGTGAATCGACATAAATTTTAATGTTTTTTATTGCTGCAAAGATATAGAATTAATTTTTAAAACAATTATACAATTTTTTTCAATTTTAATCGTTCTGTTGATGCGATTGAAATCATCGTCTAATTATCCATGAATG
>JAUSNQ010000003.1 GCA_030655595.1 Paludibacter sp. | reverse complement strand
GATTTATCATATTACCAAATAGCTTTTTCTTGATGAAGATTTTTTTCTAAACCATTCCGTATTTGATCGTTTTTCACTGTTTTTTACATTGCGATTATTGTACCACAGATTTAATCATAACGATATGAATTTATTTTCTATTTAAATCTCTTATTTCTTGTGGCGTATCATTGTTTACCACCTTCAAAAGCTCTTCAATCCTTTCCTTTGCTTTCTTGTATTCGTTTTCATTAATCTTTTTCATATGTCACCATTTTTGTTTTCTGTCTCACTTAGAGATTGGTTAGAAATCCGGTGCGCTTATTGATATTTAAAAGTTTCTATTATTAATGCACTAACATTTTTACACGTATTTACATCCATTGTGCCTAATTTTTCAATCAATCTGCTTTTATCAATACTTCTAATCTGGTCAACAACTAACTGACCATTTTTAGCCTTAAAATGACAATCAAGCCGTGTTGGATATGGCTTTATTGTACTTGTCATAGGAACAATAACAACAGTATTTAGAAATTTATTAATTTCATTTGGAGAAACTACAAGACATGGACGGATTTTGTTGATTTCTGAACCCTTTGTTGGATTTAGTTCTATATTCCAAACCTCAAACCTTTTTACCATGTCCATTCCTTTTTATCAAAATCATTTTCAATATCAATTACATCACTCCCCGGTGTAAAACCTTTGGCAATTGCATCATAAAATTGCTGCTCCCAATTACTACGTGCTTTATTTTCGGTTAATGGTGTTATTAGCAACCCTCCATCTTTCACTTGAATATCAACTTGCTTTACGTCTCCAAAAGTGCTTAAAAGCTTCTTGGGAATTATAAGCCCTTGGGAATTACCTATTTTTACTATTGTCGTTTCCATTTTAAAATATCTTTATGCAAATATAATAAAAAGTAATAACATGTTATAACATTTTTTTATTTTCCACTTTTTTAAACCCTTTAATAACTACTCCTTCTCTCCGTAGATACTGGTAAATGGTGGACCGGCTTATATTAAGCGTTTTCTCAATAAAGCTGATCGAATTTTTATCATTGTAAAGGGTAACAGCTGCAAAGGCTTTTTCTTTATTGTATGAAGTTTTTGGTCTGCCCCCTACCCTTCCCTCAATCCTTGCTGCCTCTAAACCCTTAACGGTACGTTCCCTGAGAACATTTACCTCCATTGCCTTCAGGATAGCCATGATTTGAAAGATTACTTCCCCCATCGGGCTTGTAGTATCAAAAACACATTCAGATAAGCTTTTAAAGTTTATTCTCTTTTCTTTAAAACTTGAAAGCAGATCCCCGATTAGCCCGATTTAGCCCCGGAAGGATGTATTTAACCATATCATCCTTGACTTTATTACAAAGAAAGCAATAAACATGCTTGACTTTGTTACACATTTAAAAGCAATATTTTGATTTTTAAAAGAATAATAGAAAAAAACTTCGAGGCCTGGAAGAAAAATCCAAGTCGTAAGCCACTTATACTCAGGGGAGCACGACAAGTAGGAGAAACAACTCTTGTAAAGGAGTTTGCAATGTGCTGATATTATGAGCTGTCATTTTTAAAAAATTCAGTTTTCCTAACGACAGGATAAACTTAAAACTATCAGGTAATTATATTCTATTAGTATTCCCTATTGGCTATTCGGAAAACCCAGCGATTACTCAAAGATTTATAATAACTGAAGATGCTGGTTAATAAGCTCAAAAAAAATTTGTTAAGCTTTCTTTAAATTTTCTTTTGCCACGAATGTGGCAAAATATGAATAACCCCCGGTGCAACCGGGGGTAGAAAACTAACCTTCTGATCTAAAGCCCTGAGGGGCTTAATATTGTTGGTTTTAACCAAGAGTTTCTCGAACTTTTAAAGAAGAGTAAAGGATACTGTTACTAGAGTCTGGGATAAAGTTGGATGAAAGGTTTTTTCCTTAGTATTGATATTCAGCTCCAGAGCTGTTATTGTTTGTGTTTGCTTCACCCCCGGCTTCACCGGGGGTTATTCATAGATGGCTCTTTCAGAGCCGGTATAAACAAAGTTCTTTAAAATTCTGTTGTCATGTCTCATGATGTTGCAGCATGTAAATAAACTGAATCTCTTGATAATGACAAATGTGTATAAAGGGTAGCTTGATTCCATATGAAGGGAAAGGGGGGATGACTACATGCAATTTGAAAGATTTGTAACTTCTTTATTATTAATTACCGAAAGTCATCTATATAATCTTATAATACTGAATTATTTATGTTATAATTTACTTTAGAAGCTCGGGAAAACAAGAGAATGGCTCTTCCTGAACTTCAAAATATGGCCAATACTCGAATTCGCTATCACCTTCAATTGAGAAATGCAAAGGTTTTTCCGGTACCGGGATAAGCAGTTTTTTAATATTTTCAGGACCAGCTTTCACACCAATATCAAACTTCTTTGCTTTAACGCCCACCATTGCCATCAATATTGGTCCATACTCAACAGCATAGTGATTCTCTTCATAGCCCTTTTCCATCCCTGTATATTTTGTTACTTTGAAATCCATCGGAAGGGTAAATGAAATCAAATCTCCATCTTTCCACTCCCTGTCAATAACGAAATAGGTACCCGGTTTTCCGCTTCCGGCTCCTCTGCCATTGATCATTATGTCCATCTTGCCGGATGCCCAGGATGGGATACGAATACGAATTTTATTTTTCATGGGGTGATCATTACCTACTATGATTTCCACTTTCGGATCGTAAGGAAATAGGGTCTTCATCTTCAGGCTCATGGTGTTGTTTAGAATAGAGTAATCTATTTCGGAAGCCGAATACAAATCAACAAAGATACCATCATCTGCAATGCTATAAATATATTCGGGGAGTGAGCCGAACACCCTTGTTCCCTGACCCTCGCAACAAGTATTCATGCAATGATGGGAGTTAGGCGAATGGTCGCCATATTTTCGATCAACCAGTTTTGCAAAATAGCGTATTCCTTCCGGACCATATTGGTTTGCAATTGCAACGTTGTAAATTGATTTCTCAATTTCGCTGACATATTTTTCCTCCTCGGGATAAAGCAGGTGAAAACGTTGATTTAGCTTCATCCAAAACGAATTTCCACATAACTCTCCTGTTTGTTGTCGCAGGTAGTAAGATTTGGGCTCATAGAGAAATGTCCCTTCATTTATTGCCAACGATCCTCCTATATGTTCCCAATTATCATGAAACAGATCCCATGCTCCCAGTGCCGCATCAAGATATTTCTGTGCCCCTGTTGCGCGATACAAATCCAGGTAAGGCTCTATTCCTGTAACTAAATAGTTATGTGGACGATCATAAGGATAACGCCATATTACATCCGGATCTCTTTTCGCCATCCCCTCCATCCAGTAGTTTTCCTGAAAATATTGTTGCACTACCTGAATATCTTTTGGTTTTCCAACAGGCGAAAAGTAAGTTCTTGTTATTGGTATAATTCCCTGGGTTCCCTGTCGAGCCCGCCGCAACATTTCCGGAAGGTATTCACTTTCATCAAACCAGTCGTAGAATCCACGCAGCAATGGAAATGCCTTTTCATTCCCGGCATAACCAGCCTCAATAAGTCCCTGGGACACCCACGATCTAGTGTATGCCCCATTCTCATAGTCGAACATTGTGTGCTTTGGAAAAGCCATTATATAACCATCAGGCTCTTTACACTGGTCGATAAGATCCACTATATCATTCATCCTCTTTCGCAGATCTGCATCCTCCGTCCATCGTAAAGTATTTCCGGCTCCTGTTAAGAAACGGGCTGCTTCAGACCCGGGAAGAATCTGGAACCACATATTTTTAAACCTGTCTTCAAGAGGTTCAACAGGCAATCCTGCTTTTACACGAAAATTACGAGCCAGCTGATCGAAGGTAAACGAGTTCATCAGGTAACTGATATTGTTTTCCATTGTTTTTTTAAACAATCCATCGTTTAGATGCACTCCTCCCATAGGTGTTTGCGCCTTATAAGCTACCGGTTTCCAGGCCTCCACCGGAATCACATTCCCAGGGTTATTGGTAACAACATATTCTCCTTGCGGACGTGGCGGACGAGTAAGTAATTCAATATGTGAATCCTTGCCAGGTTTTGATTCTGTTGCAGTACATCCCTCGGCAATATCTAAGTCATCAGAGAGAACCATGATTTTTGTCATTGCCAGTTTTTTGTCCCTGAGTTGTGTTGCCGTAAGACGAACATACCTTCCGTTAACCTCTTTTGAAGCAAATGTAACAACCTCATCATCAGGATTTGGGAACTCTTTTTTCAAGGTATAATCTTCATACATAACTGAATACCTGAAATCCGCCTCATCAGAGACTTCAATCTTAAAGCGTGCAGGGAAACCGCCGGAAGCGGGCCCCCAACCCTGTACCCCGGGAAGTAGTTTTATTCCGTCTATCTTTTTTACCTGCCCTAAATCAATCTGCACCCAGAGGGTTTCGTTGTTATTATTAGCTTTTGCAGAATACGCAGGAAGATAATACCTGGCTACTCTTTCTACTCCCATCTCTGCTTCACGAAGTTCGTTGGCAGAGTTATACTTTACCTGACCATTAACTGATAAAGAGGATATTACCATAAAGAAAAAGATAACCAAACAACTTATTATTGTGCCCATATTTATGATACTGGTTTTTGTTTTCATTTGAACTGTTTTTGAGAATAATCTGCTTTTATAAGAGTACGAAAATTCAAGATGCAAGTGCGACTTTTGGATTAAAGCTATTAAAAAGTTTTGCATTGATAATCCTTTGTCTTTAATTTTTCCTGCAATTTGTTCTACTACAGGAACATTTTAAGTATATTCTTTTGTTATTTTAGATTTAACTAATTCTTCAATAGTCTTGCTATCTACATCATAAAAAGGTTTTAAAAGGT
>JAUSNQ010000070.1 GCA_030655595.1 Paludibacter sp. | reverse complement strand
TTTTCAAAAGGTTCTTCTTTTATTCCTGTTGCATTGCCATTACACGATGTACCCAAAAACCAAGGTGTTGCTATTGAATCGGTACTGAAAAAATTAAGCAGTAAAGCCCCAACTTTCTGTGCGCCGGCAGTCGATGGGTGTGTACCATCATTTGCAAAATCTGTTGAACAATCATAAAATACATTTGGATTGGAAATTTGGGGGTTGCTTCCATCCGACCACATATAAATGCCCCAACCGAGCCAAGGGGAATTTGCACCGGAACCTGAAAAACTAAGTTGGGCATCACCGTTAATCTGGTCTTCAATAACTTTCTTCACTGCCCAACCTTGTCGGTAAGCATAAGGCTCTGGATTTAAGGTGCTGGTAGCATACCTTGCAGATATTCTGCTTGCCATAAAGCAAAGTTTGGCATGAGGGAATCTGGTTTTTAATTCATTAGTGATTAGCTTCAATTGAACTACGAGATTATCGTGATAGCTTTGGACAGGTACTGTTCCTGCCTGATTTGCCTGCTTAAACCATATTACCTGTACTTGGTTTGCAGTAACGCCTGCATTCGATAAGCGCGTATTTACATTATTCCAATAATTGGTATATCCCGCAACATCAGGATTAGAAATGATGCTTGCAGTATGACTACCCAAGGCGCCATCAACTAAAATAAGATTTGGATTTTTACCCGGGAAGGCATTTGCTTGTTGCATAAACCGCTGGGTTTCCTGTGTTGTGTTCGACATACCGATACTTAACCAAACAATTTTTCCACTGATCGTGTCAGGATTTCCGTTTGCATCCAAGCACTGAATCTGTGATGCCATTTGCAAACCCGCATGCTTATGTGCCGAAGGGAGAAAATTTGAGCCGTTGGGATATAAACCACCCATCAGTCCTGTTTCGGGAGAAATACCCGTTCCCAAATCATTGATTGGGGTGAATCCTGTTGTAGGAGCAGAGCAATTGGGTTGAGAAAATAAATTTCCTCCAAAAATGAAAATTAATACGGTAAAGAGTTTGAGTGTTTTCATTAGTCATTTTGCTAAAAGTTTCAGTTGGGTAGTGGCACTAACCAACTCGTTCACCTTACAATCAACGCCAATGGGAGCACTTTGTGTACACCTGGAATGCGAGGCACATAGTGCGTGTTATGGTGCGTTTTTGATTAAGCTGTCATCGGATTGATTTGTATTTGACCACCTATTGCTCTTAATACTTTCATGATTGTATCAAATTGTGGTTTTGATCCTTCTGATAAAGCTTTATATAAACTTGGTCTGCTTAATCCTGTCTCCTGTGCAATTTTTGTCATACCAATTGATTTTGCTATATGGCCAATTGCAGCGATCACTTCTGAATCATCTCCATCTGCTAATACAGTATTAAGATATTCTGCAATCATTTCATTACTATCTATGTAGTCTGAAATATTAAATCTTGAAGTTTCCATATCGTTATCTTTTTAATTTGTTTAAAATGTCTTTTGCCCTTTCAATATCTTTTTGTTGAGTTGATTTGTCTCCTCCAATAAGAAGAAGAATAATTTTTCCGTCTGATTCTTTGAAATAAATTCTGTATCCCTTGGCGTAATCGATTTTTAGCTCCCGAATCCCATTGCCCACAGATTCACACGCTCCAAAATGTTCGTCATCTTCTATTTTTTGAAGTCGAAACAGTATTTTTGCTTTGGCTCTTAAATCTTTTAGTTTTCGTAGCCATTTGTCAAATTCGGTAGTTTTCTCAATTATGAACATTTAATTACGTGTATTCATTTGGATACAAATTTATGAAATATATTTCAATTGCGAAAGCTTTGATTTTAAATTTTTCTGTTTTTTTAAATCTAACTATGCAAAACCACTTCTCTATGCTAAATCACAACATCACACTTCATTTTAGACATGTAAACTAACCAGTTAACTTCAAAAACAACAACCCATTATTTTCATACAAATAAAATACATTTTATGTAGGGCGTAAAATTGATTCATGCCCTACGTAAACATAGATAGTCACTTTGTGTTACGATGATCTTAATTCGGGAGACTAATTAATTCTCTCTTCCAATAAATCTTTCCAAATTACAAATCCTTTCTGTGTGTCCGAGTAGTCGTGAAGAATTCTACTGAAATTCTCGGGTTTTGTCTCAAGAAATATTTGCCTTCCTTTGTTTCGGATAATTGAAAGATTTTCGTCTATTGTTTTTAATTGGACTCTGAGTTGTGTATTATCTTTTTCAATATGCCATAAATA
Organism: Paludibacter sp.; assembly: GCA_030655595.1. The sequence goes on along the minus strand of JAUSNQ010000070.1, from coordinate 4,747 downwards.
AGTCGCTTCTTCTGTATCGAGAGTTTCCAAAACTATATGAAATTGATTTTCACCTGAGAGCAAAAATACGAAAGAAAAAGGACTTAAAACAAATCTGATTTTCAGAGTTGTTCTTTCGTGTCTATCAGCCAAATATCTTAATTGTTTAGAATGTTTAAAGTTCTTATGAGTCAGTAAATCGTTTAACAAAGTTTGTCCATCATTATAAAGACAAGTTTCACTATTCCCTTTCTTTAATAATTCATCAACAGTCATAAGATTAACATCTGCTTGAGGCTTCATACCGAAAAATGAATTTGTGATGAATCTGAATCTAACACCTTCAATAACCTCATGATTGATTTTTTGTAAGTCAGTAGATGTGGCTAATTGTGATACTAATTCTCCATTTTCAAATTCCGCGTAAATATCAAATGTTACAAACCTCGTGTTTAAAGTCTTTGCAAAATAGGGTTTCAAAACATCAAATTCTGGTCTGATTTGAAGATTTTCAATTTCAAATTCTACTAGCTCTGTTATTCCCGGAATTGCATATTTGAATACAACGCTTCCATAATGAAAATCAAGGTCATCAATGGACACTTTTATTGTTAACTCAATTTTTCGACTATTTTCAGAAATTGTTATTTCTTCTGACGGTTCATCAAACAATGAAGCATGTTTCTCTATTTTACGGTAATAGGTATTTCTTTTCAGAAATAGTTTGTTTAGATAATCGATTTTAATATCTCTGTAGTCATAGATTGAAGGTGTAACTTCCGACCTCTGAACTCTACCAATATACTGAATTAGTTTTCCTTCAAATGCAAACGGATATACAAGGAAAAGAGAATTAGCATTCTGCAAATCAGACCCTTCACCAAAATACTGCCCAGTCGTGATGAGAACTTGATAATTACCTTCTTTGAGTATTTTCCATTTCACATTCCGACTACTTTCCGAATCGTCTCCACTTAAAGTTAGTGTTTCATACGATTGTTTCAGATATTGATTTAAAGTGTCGATATGTTCTTTTCTTTCAGTAATAATGACCACTCTCTTACCGAGTTTTAGCTCAACAAAAATATCTTTTAAAATCAATTTATTCCTTGCAGAATCGTGAATCAATACTTTTGAGAGTGTTTCAAATTGATCCGTTTTTGAATTAAAAGGAATATCAAGTTCCGTATTTCGGATGATAATTTTTGCTTGTTTGAACGATGAAATTTCTGATGGCTTTATTTCGACAATAATCTCTCCCAAGTGAGAGAAAATAATCCTTCCATCATTATATTTTCTAAAAGGTGTGGCAGTCAAACCATATAAATAATACGTTGGTAATTTGGCAATTGTATCTCTATAGGTTTTGGCTGGAATATGATGGCATTCATCTACGATAATAGTTCCAATAGAGTGTGTAAAACTTTCTGATTCAGGTTTGATTAATTCTTTGGATAAACTTTGAATAGTTGCTATAGTAATCTTTTTGCCAACCTTACTTTTCCCTTGCCCAATTCTCCCGATTTCATGTTTGGGAATACCCAGAAATGTTTCAATACGTTCAATCCATTGTTCTACCAATTGTTTGCGGTGCACAATTATTAGTGCCGGTTGACTTCTGTCCGAGATAATTTTTAATCCAACTATCGTTTTACCTGAACCGGGTGGTGCAACTATTACACCAAAATCTTTCTTAGATACAGTTTCGATAGCACTTTGCTGGTGTTCTCTAAGTTGAGCATTGAATTGAAATTCAACAGTATTCAGCTTTTTTCTTATATCATTGAAACAATATTCGATATTTTTTACTTGGCAAAATCGTATTAGTTTGCCAATAAAACCTCGCGGAATAATAACCTCGTTCTCAGTTTCTTCTACAAATTTAAAATAACGTTCAGTTTCAAAGGTGTTTTTGCCAGCCTTCGTTTTAATAAAGTACTCAGTGTTTGCAAAATTCAGTTCCTCTTTTAAAAAGTTTATCAATGATGTAGTTAAACCGTCTCTGTTAATACTGACGACATTGTTTAATGTGATTGTAAGCATATTACAAACCGTTGCAGGTGGTGTTGTGTTTGCAGTGAGTGGATTGCTTGAAGCAAAAGTGGTTGACGTCGAGATTATTTGAAGAAGTTTGTCTAGCTTCGCAATTGTGATTCGGTGAATATTTTTCAAGAATTCAAACTGATCCGGAACAGGTTGAAATGTATCTATATCGAGAAAGCAGCTATTCCCTTGTTCAACTGTCTTTTTGTATAAGGGCAATGCGATAAGATTGCCCAATCCTTTTCCCGAAAGAAAATCTTGATTTGGAAACAATCTATCAAAGCTTGAATTCTTATCGAATACAGAAAAAACACCCGATTTTTCTAATAGTGAAAGAATAATTTTTCGACTTCGGATTGCTGGATATGGTTGTTCAAAGAAAATCCAAATATGTCCACCTTGCCCTGAGCGAGAACGTTCTAAATAAGCTGGAATTTCGTTTTCGTGACAAACATTTAAAAATACTTTACATTCCTCTAACCAATTATCATCATCAAAATCAGCCGCAATAAACCAAGAAGTATTATCAGGAAGTAGCGGGTATATTCCGACTAATTGTTCACCCTTCAAATGCTTCTCAATTTCTTTATCAGATAAAGGTACATATGTTTTGTCCTGATAATTTTGAAAAGTACCACCACGCATTTTATGAACACGATAGATATATGGATCATAGCTGTATGCGGGCATGTAGCCACTCTTCTTTCCATTCTCCCAACGCACAGCAAATACATCTTCTCTGCCTTTGAAAACAGATTTAAAGAGTTGAATTTGATGCTGTTGGTTTTCGCTCATCTTTTTACAGTATAAGTTTTCGCAAATTGATATTGGCTTATATTCCTTTCATTTTCGCCCGGTAAGGCAACAATTTTGCTCTTATTGAGACTGCTTTATTGCTCATAGCATTACATTTAGATATTGGTTCAACACTTTCGCAATACGCATACTATCAGCATATTTCATCAATCTGTCTAAATATCGGTCTTTTCTTTTGAGGTAATTGTCATTTGCTATGAGTTTCAACTGGGTAGTGGCACTAACCACTTGGCGTTTTCAGCAATTATCTGTTTAAATATTCTTTTGCTGTCAAAACCGGAAGACTGGATGTTTTAAAATCTTTCTTGTTTCTGGTTATGATGATATTCAATTTGTTTTCCACAGCGGTATAATATTGAATTGCATCTTCAAAGTCATTAAAATCAGATGACAATGCAAGTTCCAAAATTTTATCGTCAAGTGGTAAAATACTAACGAGAAGTTTAAACTTAATCAATACTTTTCTGGCTTCATTCGAATTCAACTCCTTAGAAAGCAAATAGTGAGTATTTGCAAACGTCAAAGATGAAATATAAAGTTTGATCGCTTTTTCATCAGCAAGCGTAAACAATTCTTGTGCTTCCTGATAAAAATTTTTCCGCTTTGCAAGCAAATCAACGATGATATTCGTGTCTATTAACAGGTTTTTCATCATGCGTGTTTTTCTGATAAATAATCACGATAACTCTTTCGTTCATCTACTTCAGACGAGATAATGCCGGTTAAACTCTCAACAAGTGGGCTTATCCGCGTGGTTTTCTTTTTACTTGTTGTTAGTGAATTCAAATAGTTTTCGATGAGTTTGGATAAACTCACATTATTCTTTTTTGCATAGGATTTAGCCTCGTCGATAATGCTTTTGTTTAAATTTAATGTCAGCTTGGTATTCATATTTCTCTAAATTAAGTTCACGTGCAAATATAAATACATTACACGTAAAATGCAAATTTTCCAGACTCCATTTCTATTTCGTGTAAACCAACCCATTAACTCAATAAATAACTACGCCTTAATTTATACAATTTAAAACTTTGTTTTTATTTTTCCCACGGTTTTCATATTTGTTAATTTTACTTTGTTATTTTCTCTGCAAATGCAATAATATGTCCGTCTGGATCAGAAAAATAGCAGACTCTATCTCCCCAGTCTCTGTCAAGAATTGGGTTTATTAATTTTGCTCCACTTTTAGTTGCATTGTCATATTCAAATTGAATGTTGTCAACTAACAAATATAGTTCACACCTGGGAATACCATTCCCGCTGTCAGGGTGCGGTGTTTTATGTGCAAGTATTTTTGCAATGCCTTTGTTTGGCATAAGTCCAACTTTGCAATTGTCTGACAGGTTAAATTCTGTCATGCCAGGTACATGAAGGTCTGCCTCCGTACGAAATATATTTTGATAAAACTTGCAACTTGTCTCTTGGTCGTTGACATATAGGATTATCTCAATAAATTGAATCTGTTTTATCATAAAATATTTTTTTGTCTGATTTGTCCCGCAAAATCATATAATCCGCACAGTTGGGTAGTGGCACTAACCAACTCGTTCTTTTCTTTTAATGGTGTGAATCCTGTATGCGTTTTATCGCATTAACTTTTACCAATGAATCTAATCCTTCAATATTTCTCTCTAAAACCTTTTTTACATCTTCACTTTCAATATGTCCCAATATACCCCACGGTCCGTCAAATCCTTCTTTCATAAGTAGATTGATCATTTCCGATTCATAATCACCCTTACCAATTGGTAGAATCTTAGGGCCTTCTTGCTTCATGCCATTCAAATGAACGTAAAAACTATCAATACTACAATGTTGGTAAATGATTTCATATTTTAATTTTTTCTTCTACATCCATACTTTGGTGGAGTATTCTAATTATTTCCACTTTTTTCTCCGATGTTTTGTA
>JAUSNQ010000055.1 GCA_030655595.1 Paludibacter sp. | reverse complement strand
ATCTGTAGATCAGATTTTGGAGGCGGTGAATACAATTAAGAACAATCCCGACTCAAGAAGAATTATTGTAAGTGCGTGGAATGTAGCAGACATCCCCAATATGAATTTACCACCTTGTCATGCTTTCTTTCAATTCTATGTTGCCAATGGAAAATTAAGTCTGCAGTTGTATCAACGGAGTGCAGATATTTTCCTGGGTGTACCTTTTAATATTGCATCTTATGCCCTTCTTTTGCTGATGATGGCTCAGGTTACAGGTCTCCAGCCGGGGGATTTCGTACATACACTGGGAGACGCACATATATATACGAATCATATTGAGCAAGTTAACATGCAACTTTCCAGAGAACCTCGTCCATTGCCACAGATGAAAATTAATCCGGCAGTCACCAGTATTTTTGATTTTAAATTCGACGATTTTGAACTCGTGAATTATGATCCACATCCTCACATCAAAGGTGCAGTTGCTGTATAAATTTGTTATTTTTATTTGATTTTTTTATGTTGTGTATGCCATTGATTATGAGTTTACTGTGTAATCAAGCTCGAATTTACAGCAAAAAATCGGCACAAATGATTTTTATTTGTGCAAAAAATCATTACATTTGCACACTTAACGATAAAACAATACGATTTATTAACAAATCTACCAGGTCATACTGACTGCATAAAAATTCACTTCACAAAGAATAAAATGCCAAAAATTTCAATTGTTGCCGCACTTGCGGATGATTACGCAATCGGTTATAAGAAAAAATTACCCTGGAATTTACCTGCAGACATGAAGCATTTCAAAGCACTGACAACTGGTCATACTGTCTTGATGGGTAAAAGAACATTTGACAGTTTACCAAACGGTGCACTTCCTAATCGTACCAATATTGTACTTACAAGCATGCTCTCCGAAGGTGTTGTTGAAAATTATTTCGAAGCAGATTCGCTTGAGGATGCGATAGATTTGTGTTCAAAAGCTGATCATGTCTTTGTCATCGGCGGTGCTGCCGTTTACAAACAATGTTTGGATTCTGCTGATTCCATGTATCTAACCTGGGTTCACGGAGAATTTAATGCTGACACTTATTTTCCCGAAATTGATTTTTCAAAATGGAATGAAGTATCACGCGAGGATTATCCTGCTGATGAGAAAAATCTTTATCCTTATTCGTTTTCAGTTTACGAAAAAAAGTAAACTATACATAATCAAACTTACACAAATGCCTCTTTCTTCACAGAAACGGGCATTTGTAGTTATTTTGTGTTATATTTTGACAGTAATTCTTTCTTTTGAATGAATTATGCTTTTATTTCTTACTAATTGTTTATCTTTGCTTGCAATTTTAATCATTACGCTAAATTTATTTTTATGAGTTATTTGTATAAACCGGAAAATTACAAACCCTTACTAAATCTGCAACAAACAGAATTAGGAATAGCAAAAATTAAAGATTTCTTTCAGACAAATTTGTCGGCCGAACTGCGTTTAAGAAGAGTTACCGCACCTTTATTTGTATTGCGTGGTACCGGATTAAACGATGATTTGAATGGTGTTGAAAGGGCAGTCAATTTTCCGATAAAGGATATGCACGATGTTCGGGCTGAAGTCGTACATTCGCTTGCAAAGTGGAAACGAGTTACTTTAGCCGATTACGAGATCGAAAATGGCTATGGTATTTACACCGATATGAATGCAATTCGCGCCGACGAAGAATTGGGTAATTTACATTCCTTGTATGTTGACCAGTGGGATTGGGAGCGTATCATGACTGCAGAAGAACGGAATATCGACTTCTTGAAGATGATCGTAACCCGGATTTATGCCACTTTGCTTCGTACGGAATACCTTGTTTCAGAAAGTTTTCCTCAAATTCAACCTGTTTTACCGGATGAAATTGAGTTTATTCATGCCGAAGAGTTGCGTCTGCTATACCCCGATTTATCTCCAAAAGAAAGGGAATATGAAATTGCGAAAAAATTCAAAGCTGTTTTTATCATTGGAATCGGTGGTAAATTAGGTGATGGAGAAAAGCATGATGGTCGCGCACCCGATTATGACGATTGGACTACACCAGGAGAAAATGGCATGCCCGGATTGAATGGCGATATTTTGCTTTGGAATCCGGTATTGAATCTTCCTTTCGAAATTTCTTCCATGGGTATTCGTGTTGATCAGGAGGCTTTGAAGCTTCAGCTTGAAATTGAAAATAAATTGGATCGATTGGATTTATACTTTCATAAACGCTTGATGGATGGCACTTTACCGCTTTCAATTGGTGGTGGTATTGGCCAGTCACGACTCTGCATGTTCTTCCTTAGAAAAGCACATATCGGCGAGATACAAGCAAGCATTTGGCCGGAAGATATGCGAAAAGAATGCGAGTCTTTAAACATCAATCTAATTTAATTTGTATTTTTGCAAAAAAACAAATTCACAATGAATGTCGATTTCAATAAGATGGACGGCTTGGTTCCTGCCATTATTCAAGATGAACTGACCGCAAAGGTACTAATGCTGGGCTATATGAATCAAGAGGCTCTACAAAAGACACAGGATACCGGCAAAGTTACTTTTTACAGCAGAACGAAAAAACGTCTTTGGACAAAAGGAGAGGAGAGTGGCAATTTTTTAAATGTTGTTGCTATTTTATCTGATTGTGATGATGATACGCTATTGATTAAGGTCAAACCTGTTGGACCTGTGTGCCATACCGGCTCGGATACCTGTTGGGATGAAAGCAATCAAAATGATTTTTATTTTCTCAAATTCTTGCAGGATTTTATTCAGACGCGTTTCAAGGATATGCCTGAAGGTTCTTATACCACTTCTTTGTTTCAAAGCGGAGTGAACCGCATGGCACAGAAAGTTGGTGAAGAGGCCATCGAGACGGTTATTGAAGCAACCAACGGCACCGATGAACTGTTTTTGTATGAAGCATCTGATCTCTTGTATCACCTGATCGTTTTGCTGACTTCCAAAGGATATTCTTTGGATGATTTGGGCAGGGAGTTGAAAAAAAGACACAAATAATTCATGTTATAATTTTCTACCAAAAGATGGAAGATAAAATATTGATCAAATATAAAGATGTTGAAATTTGTCAACAGGAATTAGTCGTACTGAAGCAGGTAAATTTGGAAATACATTCCGGAGAATTTGTCTATCTCATGGGTAAGGTTGGAAGTGGCAAAAGCACTTTTATGAAATCTCTCTATAAAGAAGTACCCATCACAAAAGGTGATGCTGAAGTGCTCTCTTATGATTTGATTCAGATGAAAAATAATCAAATTCCATATCTACGTAGAAAAATCGGGATTGTTTTTCAGGATTTTCAATTGCTGACTGATCGAACTGTAAATGCCAATCTTGAGTTTGTGTTACGCTCAACGGGATGGAAGGAACAGGATGCGATTGATGAGCAAATTCAGATTGTCTTGGCACAGGTTGGTCTGCGAAAAAAAGGTTACAAACGTCCGCACCAACTCTCTGGAGGCGAGCAACAACGTGTTGCAATTGCGAGGGCATTGCTCAATTCTCCTGAGGTTATTTTAGCTGATGAGCCTACCGGTCACCTGGATCCTGAGACTGGCAAAGATTTGATTGAATTGCTTTATGGCATCAGATTATCCGGAACTACGGTGATTATGGCAACACACAATCACAACTGGGTGAATTTATATCCGGGTCGTGTTATACATGTTGAACGGGAAAGATTGGTGGATGCCAGTACGCCGGGCTTTTTAGGTGATATTGACACAGCTGATGAAACTGACGAGGATTAAAAAATGAAGAAATTGCTTTGTCCCCAGTGTAAAATTCACCGTTTTCGTGTTAAAAATGAAAAGGGTGATTCCGTGGTAGTTGTTGTGAATGAGCTTCACGAAGTCATACCGATACATCCCGAAGATTCTTTAGTTGGATTCGACCTCAACGTACTATATTGTCTGGGTTGTTCGTGGAAAGGTTCTCCAAAGTCACTCATAGATTGATTAATAAGCCCTGGCAAAGACAACTCTTTGTGCTGACGGTTTTCCTGTTACCATACACACACCCGGTGTTTTGTCTCCATCAAGCGGAATACAACGGATGGTTGCTTTGGTATCGTCTTTAATTTTATCTTCGGTTTCCGAAGTTCCATCCCAATGACAAAGTAAGAAACCTCCTTTTTCGATTTCCACTTTAAATTCGTCATAAGAATTAACTTCACGAGTAACGGAAGCCCGATAATCAAAAGCCTTTTTGAAAATATTGATTTGAATTTGATCTAATAAATCAACAATGTAGTTGTCAATATTTTCCAACGAAACCGTTTCTTTGGTTAGCGTATCCCTGCGGGCAACTTCTATCGTTCCATTTTCGATGTCACGTGCACCGATTGCCAATCGCACAGGAACTCCCTTTAGTTCATATTCTGCGAATTTCCAACCTGGTTTTTTGTTGTCGCTGCGATCATATTTTACGCTAACACCTGCTGCTTTAAGTTTGGTGGTAATTTGTGCGACTGTTGCATCGATTGCAGACAATTGTTCCTCGTTTTTATAGATAGGAACAATCACAACCTGAAAAGGTGCTAATTTAGGAGGTAATACCAAACCATTATCATCAGAATGGGTCATGATTAAAGCTCCCATCAATCGGGTTGAAACGCCCCATGAGCTTGCCCAAACATAATCTATTTTGTTTGATTTATCCACAAAAGTTACGTCGAAGGCTTTGGCGAAATTTTGTCCCAGGAAATGGGATGTTCCTGCTTGCAATGCTTTGCCGTCTTGCATCAATGCTTCGATACAATAAGTTTCCAATGCACCGGCAAATCGTTCGTTAGCCGATTTGGTACCTTTAAGGACAGGAACGCTCATGAAGTTTTCTGAAAATTCGGCATATACGTTCATCATTTTGATAGATTCTTCCAAGGCCTCAGCTTCAGTTGCATGTGCGGTATGACCTTCCTGCCACAAAAACTCGGTGGTACGTAAAAATAAACGCGTACGCATTTCCCAGCGAACTACATTTGCCCATTGATTGATCAAGATAGGTAAATCGCGGTAAGATTGAATCCAGTTTTTGTAGGTGCTCCAAATGATGGTCTCAGAAGTAGGACGAACTATCAATTCTTCTTCTAATTTTGCTTGAGGATCAACGATAAGTCCTTTTCCATCAGGACTTTGTTTTAAGCGGTAATGCGTTACCACGGCACATTCTTTGGCAAAACCTTCAACATGTTCAGCTTCTTTACTCAAGAATGATTTGGGTATAAATAACGGAAAATAAGCATTTTCATGTCCGGTCTCCTTAAACATCCGGTCTAATTCCGCTTGCATTTTTTCCCATATTGCGTAACCATAAGGTTTGATGACCATACATCCCCGAACTGCTGAGTTTTCGGCCAAGTCGGCTTTAATTACCAAATCGTTATACCATTGCGAGTAATTTTCACTCCGTGAAGTTAGTTCTTTTAATTCTTTTGCCATCTTAAAAATTGCCTGATAATCTTATGTTTAGTAAAAGGCTTCACAGATGCGAAGCCTCATTGTGTTGTTTAAAAAAGTCGTGCAAAGATAATGAAATAAAACCGTTTCAAAAAACTGATTTATGAAATGGAAAGCTCATACCTAATATTTATGATTTTGGTTAAATCAATTTTTTCTTTCCCAATATGATGAAATCTTTGCCGGTATATGTTTTTAGTATTTCAACCTGAAAGTGATTGAAAATCTCAGTCAGCAGCGGGATATCGAAAACATGTTGATGCAACGCACGATTTTCAAAATTCTTCAACGATCTGACTTTAAATTGCTCAGGACTTCCTGCTTGGGGATCCATATCCAGGTCGTGTAATGATAATATTGATTCCAGATGAGTTAAATCATCTTCTTGCATATTGTTTTGAAAATCAGATAGTAAATGGGAAAATTGAGTTGTTGGCCGGTTGTGGTCAAAGCAGTATTCCTTATTTGGAACAGCGATGAGGAGCAAGCCTTCCACTTTGACTACCCGTAGCCATTCAGCAACTGCTTTTAGTGGATTTGCAACATGTTCCAGACAATTTGAAGAAATAACAAAATCATATTTGGAACTTGGGAGATGACTTAAATCAGAAGCTTCAGAAATATATTGGACGCCTTTTTTTAGCGGATGAAATTTGTATTTCGAACCGTTTTTAAGTCTGCCTTCCCAGATTGTTTCGTTTGAGAAATTGCACCCATCAAGTTGCTTTATTATTTTGTATAATGGAAGCAATCCTTTGTGTTTAAATATCCTGCTCGGTCCGCCAACTTCCAGTCCTGATTTACCTATAAATATTTTTTTGATTGTTTTAAAATCAGCAACCCGCTTCCGGAATATTTTTGCCGATAATTTTTGAAATGCACGACTGATTAGACTTGTTTTCAATGTCAAGTTGTTTGTTGATTGTTTGCGCTAAAGACTCTATTCTAAACTTTTCTTTTCAAATCTTAGTGGGAGCAAATCCTTTGCACTTTCAAGCTGATAGATACATTCAGTTCCATACATATAAATTTCGATGTTACTATCAAAGCGGTTTTCCGATTCGAGTATTACCTGACGACAAGAACCGCAGGGTGTGATTGGCATAGTAACAAAATCATTTCCAGTGTATGCAGCAACGGCAATGGCACGAACCGGCACATCAGGAAATTGCGCATTGGCATAGAACAAAGCAACCCTTTCGGCACATAAACCGGATGGATAGGCCGCATTTTCCTGGTTATTACCAACAAACAAAGCACCGTTTGTTAACAAGACAGCTGCTCCTACACGAAAATTAGAATAAGGTGCATAAGCATGTCCGACCTGCTCTTTTGCTTTATTGACAAGCACTTGCATTTCAGGTTCCAGTTCGGTTAAGTGGTAAATATTTACCTTTGTTCTTAAAATTTTTTGTTTCATGGTCTTTTTGTTCTTAGTAATTACCTGACCTGTATCAGCCATCCCAATGTTACAGATGCGTTGATGAGGTTAGAATTATCGAAATAATCTCTTCGGTCGTTAGAAAAAATATCGCTAAAACTCATATTAGCACGGCTCTCCAATTGGAAAACCTGTCGTTTGATTTTGAATAAGAATCCTAAACCAGCAGCAAATCCATAATCAAACTTGTTCTGAATGGGTTGGATGTGCTGCTCAACTGTTGAAGATGGATTGCTGTTATACAAGATTTTTTCTTGAATGAGATATCCTATTTTTGGACCGATATTGAAAATGAATTGTGCTTTATCTCCAAAATAGATGTGGGTAAGAAAAGGAATTTCCAGGTAATCCAATCTTTTTTCAAAAGAGCCCCCGATCTCTTTCCAGCCTCTTTGAGAATAATTTAATTCGGCTTGGATGCCCAGATGTTTTTCTGAGATATATCTGAAAACCAATCCCCCATGATAAGCGGTGAGGTAGTCCTGTTCGACTGTAGGTTTGAAATAAACCATAGATGCCGCAGGTCCGCCACTGATACCCAAATAGGTTTCACTTTTAAATTTGTTAATTTGCGCACTTGCTGAATTTATTGAGTACAATATACATGTACCAACAAGAATCAGATTTAATCTCTTTAGCAAGCGTCGCATTATTCGAAATGGTTTAAGGTTTTGTTGATGTAACCTCCACGAGCCGATGATTTTTCAAATTTCAAATCAGATTGGATGCCTTCGTAAATAGGATATGATACCGCTGGTGCCTGCTTCATAGATAATACAGTTTTGATAAAGTAACTCATCAGGTCGTATCCCAACAAGTCATATCGCGGTAATTCGTTTGTAGGCGACCAGTCAAACAAGGTCGAAAAATTATTGGAATATGAGTCGTATGCACGCTCGGAATACACATTTTTAAACACAGAAAGATAAAACGATCTCGGCTTTTCCGCTTTTGAAATACGCCAGGAATAAGGTTCGTATATTTTCAAATTGACGGAATATGACAATGCTTTCAACTCTCTCAAACACACACCTAATTGATTGATTCTGTTAGTATTGAAAAATATCAAATTATCCTTTAACGGGTTCAAAGCTTGCCGGATGTGATGAATAGAATCCTGATTCAGCAGGGTAGAAACATAAGGAATGTTTTTTTCATTCAGGAAACTTTTAAGTGTGCGTATCAGGATATATCCATCATCCTGGGTATTGGAATTTTTAATTTCAGCAAAAATAATATTTGAGTTTTGGTGTTCCGTTTTAAGTATTTCCTTCAGCATATTCAATTCAACATCCTGACCCGGATTAAATTGATAGATATAAGGATTTGTTTCTAAGTCAATGATTTTCGAGGAAAAAGGAATAAGTGTTTTTATCTTATGCATACGTGCAAAATCACCAACAATGGATATCTGATTAGAATATGCAGGTCCGATAATAAGGTCCATCTTACGCAGTATACTATCTTGTAAGACTTCCATGATTTTCAGATCAGATTTTTCTACATCATAGGTGTGAATGTTCAAAATTATGCCTTTTTTCTTAGCTTCCTGAATAGCAACGAGTGTTCCGGCATAAAACTCGACAAATCTGCTATCCGAATGTTCTTGTTTAAAATCCAACATAAAAGGAAGCAAAAATGCAATGTTCAGTTTTTCAGTCTTTTGTGTCCAAAATGTTTCGGGTTGTTTGGTTTTTTCTTTCTGAATATCATTAATCGGTTGCAGCTTTTCCGGTACAGCTTGTTTGATGTCTGTCCCGTTTTGTGGAGTTACAAGTTCCGGCTCACTCAGGATTGGAATTCTGAGTTTTTCGCCAACTCGAAGGGATTTGTTAATAATTTGTGGATTGTGTTCAAGTAGTTCATCTTCAGTGATATCATACATTCGGCGTATTCTGAAAACCGTTTGTCTTTTCTCTACGACATGTTCGATGTATTTAAATTGGGATGGTAATTTTTTCTGAACAGGTATGTATATCTCCATGTTTGCTTGAAGTCCATCGGTAATTTGGGGATTAAAACTTCTGATGATTGCCTCCGTAGTATTGAAGTTGACACCAATTCTGTAAAATCCCTCAGATTGCTGCACTTGATAGACATAGCAATCAACACCATTCACTTGTTTGATGGGATAATTTAGAGTCTGAGAAAGAATCGCATCAGCATAGATGAATACCGAAAAAACAATAATCAGTAAACAGCGGAATTTTATGATTCGATGGATTGACACTATGGACATTTTTTAGAATAATTCAAAGTTGAACCTTTGGGTTTTTGATTGCAAATGTACAAAAAAATAAATTCCTTCCTGATTTAACTGTAATAAAATGAACTTTTTTTTGTTATTAAATTGAAAAACGTACTTTTGCACTATTATTTCATAATGAATATACAAGTTCCAGTCAACATGCTTCAAACTCATTCCCCGATCAAGGTTAACAATTTGCCTAAAATTCTAAGGGCATTCACTTTCATCTTGATGATTTTTTCCTGCCTGCTTGTTCAAGCTGAGCGGATTGTTGTTTCTTCAGGGAAAGGAGTTGTGTATCCACAGTATGAAAACAGAATTGGTTGGATGGTGATGATGCACGACATCACCGCTTCAAGTGAAATTTCAGTGGCATTGACTGATCCAACACATACCGTCAATTGGTATCGTTATCCTGATCTTCAATTTGTTAGCAACCAGCTATCTATCAGTCCCGATGACCATACCGGTTACCTCGTTAGGATTAATGGTTTGGTAAATGGTCAAAATTATGAAAAGGAAATGAGTGTTTGGGTGATAGATTACAAGCTGTATTTGCCGGTTTTTAATGCCCTGATTCCGGATAATCCTCAAAAGTCTAGTTGCAATCAACTTAAACTGACTGTCGACGGACAAATACCTGTCATGTTTTACACGACACCAACAGGTTTAAAATACAATTTGAATCGCGATTTTAGTTTAAGTTACGAAACCCTCACCTGGAATGAATCATGGGTAACAGTCGAAGTTGATGTGCCGGTTGATATTGAAAATAATGTATTTACAATTGATAATCCACCTTACAAAGACACCTATTTCACGCTTTCCGGAGATCAGTTTGCAACCGATTTGAATATCAACTTATCAACAATAAAGAGTGATTTGTATTCGGCTATACGGGTAATTTCTAAAATCAAAACAGAAGCAACGGTCCGCACCGAGAAACAGGAAGGTGACCGACCCGAAAGCATCACAGCCATTTCAGGCTCAGCTCCTTTAGAAATTTATTTTACAGCGAACGCCAATGTTCCGGTAGCCAATTTTTACAATTGGGAAATATTCTCCGGCGATGCACCTTATGTAACCAGAACAGGAGAAGATCATCGATTTACATTCACAGAAGCCGGAACCTATCTGGTGAAACTTACCACTAAAAATACGTATTGCACACACACAGATTCTTTGACCATCAAGGTTTCCGAATCAGCGATATATGCGCCCAATGTATTTACTCCGAATGGTGATGGCATCAATGATGAGTTCAGGGTAGCTTATAAATCTATTATTGAATTTGAATGCAGGGTGTTTAACCGTTGGGGTTCTAAAGTATTTCAATGGTCCGATCCACAGAAAGGATGGGATGGTACCATCAATGGAAAACCAGCCAATGAAGGAGCTTATTTTTATGTGATCAAGGCTTTGGGTTCAGATGGTATCAAGTATCATTTAAAAGGTGATATCAACTTGCTGAGGGGTAAGCAATAAATAAGCAGAGACGTAAAAAAAAATACGTCTCTGCTACTTCACACATTAGAAAATGAACCGATTCACATCGGACATTGCTTTTAATATCAAAATTTAATTTCGTAAATCGGTTCCTCTACAATTTCAGGAACTAATTGATTGTAAGTTACTTTTCCTTGCTCGTCAATAGCAACAACCGAACGAGCCATCAGACCGGCCAAAGGACCGTCAGTCATCAACACACCATAGTCAGTAGCAAAGTTGTTGTATCTGAAATCAGATGCGGTAATCACGCCTTCCAATCCTTCAGCACCGCAAAAACGGCTGCTTGCAAACGGTAAATCTTTGGAAACACAAATTACTACGGTGTTTTCTTGTTTTGAAATCCAGTTGTTGAATTGACGAACCGAAGTAGCACAAACACCGGTGTCGATGCTTGGGAAGATATTCAATACCACACGTTTTCCTTTGAAATCAGCCAAAGAGATTTCGTTTAAACTTCCACCCACCAATTTGAAATCGGGTG
>JAUSNQ010000040.1 GCA_030655595.1 Paludibacter sp. | reverse complement strand
AGTTTATGGAATATGCACAGACGGCTGGGATGTTGTTTTTACTTGCCTTATTGCTGTTCGCCAATGGCAATGATATTTTTAAGGCATTTTTCAAATAACGGCCCTGAAATCTAAAAATATCTAATAAATAAACGAAAATCGAAACGAAATTCCTATCTTTGTCAGAACTTTTGCCAATTAAATTAAAATCAATCAATAAATTAACAACAATTTCTGTATGAAAAAACAATTATTTTTTGGGCTTTCAATATTAGTAGCAGTTGTGTTCAGCTCTTGTAAAAATCTTAGTGATTTAGACCCGGGTTTGTTCACATGTACCCCTAATCCCCTCGAAACTAAAGCCGGGAAGGTTGATGCTACTATTACGGGAACATTCCCGGTGAAGTATTTTGCGAAAAATGCGGTTGTAACTGTTACTCCGGTTATGAAAATGAGTAATGGCGAGTCTGTAAAAGCAGCTCCAAGCGTATTTCAAGGTGAAAAAGTTGTAGGTAATAACAATGTTATTGCTTACAAAGCAGGTGGCTCTTATACCATTAAAACTTCTTTTGATTACGTGCCTGAAATGGCTGTTTCAGAGTTGTTCCTGGAATTTAATGTTGTTGCGAAAAAGAAAAACTATGATTTAAAACCTGTTAAGGTTGCTGATGGTGTAATTGCCACTTCAGAACTTCTTCAGAAAAAATTCAAAGGTAATTTAGGTGCAGCCATCGTTGCTGATAAATTTGAGCGCGACATCATGGAAATGACAGATGCTGAAATTCTTTTCTTGATTCAGCAATCAACTGTTCGCACCAGTGAAACTAAATCGGAAGATATTGCGGCTCTTTCCAAAAAAATCGTTGCCGCTAAAAACGAATTGAACAAATCAGTTGAAAGTCTGCAGATTTCTGCTTACGCTTCTCCTGATGGAGCTGTTGATTTGAATACAGCTTTGGCAGAACGTCGTCAGAAAGAAACTGAAAAGTTCCTGAATGCAGAATTGAAAAAAATCAAATCTCCTTTGACAATCGAATCAAGGTTTACACCAGAAGATTGGGATGGTTTCCAGAAATTGATGGAGAAATCAAATATCCAGGATAAACAATTGATTTTACGTGTTTTGTCGATGTATCCGGATCCGGAACAACGCGAACGCGAAATCAAAAACTTAGCAGCAGCTTTCAAACAAATTGCTGATGAGGTGTTACCACAACTTCGTCGCTCGCAATTGAAACTGATGGTTAAAGTAACCGGAAAATCGGATGCTGAAATTGCAAAATTTGCAAAAGAAGATGCTTCGAAACTGGATGTTGAAGAATTGCTGTACGCTGCTACTTTAACTTCAAACTTAGATGAGAAAGCTGCAATCTATCAGAAAGTTGTCAATGCTTATCCTGCTGATATCAGAGGACATAACAATTTGGGTGTTGTAAAATACCAACAAGATAAAATTGATGAAGCAGCAGCTTTATTTGCAAAAGCTTTACAAATTGATGCTAAAAACGCGGATGCCAATTACAATGCCGGTTTGTGTGCGATGGCAAAAGGCAAACAAGATGAAGCTTTGGTTTACTTTGGTAAAGCTGCCGGAACTTCAGGAAATCTGAAAAATGCAACAGGTTCTTATTATGTTGCTTCAGGTGATTATACAAAAGCTAAATCATCATTTGCAGGTGTTAACTCAAACAATGCTGCTTTAACTCAGATTTTGAATAAAGAATATAACGCTGCTAAGAATACTTTAGCTGCTGTTGATCAACCCGATGCCATGACCGCTTATCTTGCTGCTATCGTAGCTGCTCGCACCAACGACAAAGATGGTGTGTATGCTAACCTGAAGACTGCAGTTGGGAAAAACAATACATGTGGTGCAAAAGCTGCAAAAGATCTTGAATTCTCAAAATTCTGGAGCGATGCAACTTTCCAATCCATTGTGAAGTAAGCAGTTTATATAAAAAACAAAATAATCCGGCACAGAACATTGTGCCGGATTTTTTGTTTTTTATATGTATCTGTCATTTTGTCGGCTTTTCCGCTAAATCTGATTGAGGAATAGTATTTGACAACTACCATAGCCGGGTGCTAAAAAACCAAAAGATATTTTATCACTCAGCATTTAAAGATTATATTTGCATCATTAATTAAAAACAGCATTCTATTGTGGCTAAAAAATCAAAAGTAATTGAAAACGAACAAATTGTAGAAAAAATTGTCGAAGGTATTCAAGAACGTAAAGGAAAAGAAATTGTAGTAGTGAATATGAAAAAGCTGAAGGACGCACCTTGCAGTTATTTTGTGATTTGTGAAGGTGATTCGAGTGTGCATGTGAATGCAGTTGCTCTCTCCATCAAAGACTTTGTACGAGAACAGATTGATATTAAACCCTATGCTACCGACGGATTCGAAAACGCTGAGTGGATTGCTATGGATTATGGACAGATCATCGTACATGTATTTCAACGCCCCGCCCGCAAGTTCTATGATATTGAGCACCTCTGGGCTGATGCCGATCTTCAACTGATAGAAAATTTAAATTAAACCGGTACATGGAACCAAAAAACAATCAAACTCCTCCTGTAAAAGCGGGAGGGAAAAAACCAAAATTTAATCTCTCCTGGATTTACGGAATTATTGTCGTGGTCTTAATCGGCTCTTATTTCTTTGGAGATAATGTGCCAATTAAGGACATTCCATCTTATCCGACTTTCAAACAATTTGTTGAAGAGGGTTATATTCAAAGCATCGAAGTTTTTCCACAAAAAAATGTGGTTGAAGCGGTCGTGAAAGATAATCCTGAAAACATGAAAAAAGTTTTCGGTGATAATTACGAAACTTACAAAAAGGATCGTAAAATCAGTGTGAAAATACCCAGTGCAGACAAGTTTGAAGAATTTATATCTGAAACAAATTTTCAGGAAGTTTCATATAAGGATAGTAAAAACTATTTTGAAATCTTCATATACAGTGTATTCCCGTTTTTATTGCTCATCCTGTTCTTTGTTTTTATGACCAGGAGGATGTCGGGACAAATGGGTGGCGGTGGTGCCGGAGGTATTTTCAATGTAGGAAAATCGAAGGCGCAGCTTTTTGATAAAGGCAATACCGAGAATAAAACTACTTTTAAAGATGTTGCAGGACTCGTAGGAGCCAAACAGGAAATTGAAGAAATTGTTTCTTTTCTCAAGAATCCGGGAAAATATACTGAATTGGGTGGGAAAATCCCGAAAGGAGCTTTGTTGGTAGGACCTCCGGGAACTGGTAAAACCTTGCTTGCAAAAGCAGTTGCCGGAGAAGCCGATGTGCCTTTCTTTTCTATGTCGGGCTCTGATTTCGTCGAAATGTTTGTCGGCGTGGGTGCTTCCCGTGTGCGTGACTTGTTCCGACAGGCCAAAGAAAAATCTCCGTGTATAATTTTTATTGATGAAATTGATGCTGTAGGACGCTCTCGTGGTAAAAATCCCAATATGGGTAGCAACGACGAAAGAGAAAATACTCTGAATCAGTTGTTGACTGAGATGGATGGTTTTGGCTCTAACAGTGGGGTGATTATTTTAGCTGCAACCAACAGGGCTGATATTTTGGATAAAGCTTTGTTGCGTGCCGGTCGTTTCGACAGACAGATACATGTTGATCTGCCGGATGTGCACGAAAGAAAACAAATTTTCAATGTGCATTTACGACCGATTAAGATTAATGAGACTGTAGATGTTAATTTCCTAGCCAGACAAACACCCGGTTTTTCCGGTGCTGATATTGCCAATGTGTGTAATGAAGCTGCTTTAATTGCTGCCAGAAAGGGTAAATCATTTGTTGAGAAACAGGATTTCCTGGATGCAGTCGATCGAATTGTGGGTGGATTAGAAAAGAAATCGAAAATCATCACACAATCTGAAAAGAAATCCATCGCTTATCACGAAGCGGGTCATGCGACCATCAGTTGGACTTTAGAACATGCCAGTCCTTTGGTGAAGGTTACGATTGTGCCGCGTGGAGAAGCTTTGGGCGCTGCCTGGTATTTGCCTGAAGAGCGTCAATTGACCAACCGCGATCATTTATTGGATGAAATGTGTTCTACTTTGGGCGGACGCGCTGCCGAGGAACTGTTCCTGAATCAAATTTCTACCGGAGCAATCAACGATTTGGAACGAATTACCAAACGGGCTTATGCCATGGTTGCTTATTTTGGTATGAGCGATCAATTACCCAATTTGAGTTATTTCGATTCAACCGGAAATTCAGATTATGGTTTTACAAAGCCTTACAGCGAAAAAACAGCTGAACTGATTGATGCAGAAGCCAAGAAGATTGTTGCTGAACAATATGAGCGTGCGAAAAAGATTTTGAAAGAACATGCTGAAGGTCATAACAAATTAGCCGAATTGCTATTGGTTCGTGAAGTTATTTTTGCGGAAGATCTCGAAGCTGTTTTCGGAAAACGCATTTGGGCAACCCGCCATGATGAGCTGATTTTGCAAAACGGCAATGATGAAGAGGCAGAAGCTGTTGCCGAAGTGACTGAAATAGATCCGAAATCAACAGTTGATGTGGATAAGGATGTGGACCCGAGCAAGTCGGATGTTGCAGAAGTGATTTTGGAAGAAGTAATCGAAAAAGAAGATAAAGCCAAAAAAACTGACAAGAAAAAGTCGTCATAAATCAGGGATAGTATGCGTGTAAGTGATTCAAAGCAATCAATTTTAGACCGAATAAATGCTGTAGCCGATGATCGTCGTGCTGAATCTGCTGATGTGGACTATCAACAGGAAGAAATTTACAAAGCTGTTTTGCCCGATCCGTTGACTTGTTTCAAACAGGAGTTGGAAGCAGTTGGGGGTCAGTGTGTGCTTTGCGATGGAGAACATGATATGTATAAAAAACTGGCAGCCCTTGTTGAACAAAAGGGGCTGTCGTTTCTTTTTACAAGAGATGCCGAAATTGCAGCGAAACTAAAGGCAAGCAACATACCGGTTGAGAGTGAGGAAGATATTTTTGAACGCATATCCGCCGGGATAACAGGCTGTGAATCGCTGATTGCTCGTACAGGCAGTGTGCTTGTGAGTTCTGCAGGTAGCTCCGGCCGACAAATGGTTGCCTTTCCGCCTATCCACATAGTATTGGCCTCTGCAGCCCAATTGGTGCATTATCCGCAGGATGCATTGGAGCATTTGAAAGCCAAATACGAGGGGAATCTCCCCTCCGAAATATCTATCATTACAGGGCCCAGTCGCACTGCTGATATAGAAAAAACTTTGGTGCTTGGCGCACATGGTCCAAAAGAATTGTTTATCTTTGTTCAGCATAAAATTGAAACATCTAATACAATTGCATGAATAATTTTTTAATGCGCACCTTGAGCGGATTTTTTTTTGTTGTTATAATCGTTGGCTCTATCTGGGTTAGCCCTTATACTTATGCAATTGCTTTTGCCATTATTGCTGCGTGGACCGTTTTTGAGTTTCATAAATTGACCAATAAACTGTCGGAGATTGAAGTCTTGCCTTTCCTTTCTATTATCGGCACTATCATATTATTTACCACTTCATTTTTGTATGCTTCGCAATTGGTGCACTATCCCGGTTATTCGGTGTATGGCTTGTATGTTGTGTTGGTGCTGATTGTCGAACTTTACCGCAAAAAAGAGAACCCCATTCACAACTGGGCATATTTTTTAATGGGACAAGTTGTTATTGCTTTGCCCTTTGCCTTGTTAAATTTTATTCTTTATATTGAATCTTATCAGCCCTTGTTGCTGATTGCCGTTTTTGCCATGATATGGATCAACGACACCGGAGCTTATTTGGTGGGGATTACATTTGGTAAAAACCGGCTTTTTGAAAGGATATCACCCAAGAAATCCTGGGAGGGTTTTTTCGGTGGTGCCATCACTACATTGATTTCAGGTTATGTGTTTTCGTTGTTTATCCCGGAGATAAGCCTGATTGAGTGGTTGATTTTTGCAGAAATAGTGGTTGTTTTCGGTACATTTGGTGATTTGCTTGAATCGTTGATGAAGCGTACCGTTCACGTAAAAGACTCAGGAGATGTGATTCCCGGACATGGAGGCTTGCTCGATCGTTTCGACAGCATGTTGTTGGTTGCACCGGCGATCTTCATCTATCTCAGTTTTCTTTTTAAGTAAAAATTTATTCGTAATTACCATGGACTTCGATTCTATACGTTGTTATCATCAAGATGAAATCCCTGCTGTTTTGGAACGTTTACGCAACGAAAAGCGGTTTATCAACACATTGGGAACGATTTATCCTTTACTTCCGAAGGATGTATTAAGAAAAAGGGTGACAAGTTTTGATAATACCAACGACTTTCAAAAAATCCTGGTCTATCCTTTTTTGCAGTACATCGAAGCCAATCTGACAAAAGGTGTTGAATTGCATGGTTTGGAGAATATTGATCAATCCCGTTCATATTTGTATGTGTCGAATCACCGTGACATCTTATTGGATTCAGCTTTGTTTTGTGCGAAACTGATCGAAAATAATCTGGATACCGTTGAAATTGCAATTGGCGATAACCTGTTGGTTTTTCCGTGGATTGAAGATTTGGTTCGTTTGAACAAAAGCTTTTTGGTGCGTCGCAGTCCTGGAGCCAAGCAGATGTTAGAGAGTTCAAAATTGCTTTCGACTTACATCGCTCACACCATCAACGATAAGAAACAGTCGGCCTGGATTGCTCAACGAGAAGGCAGAGCCAAAGATTCAGATGATAAAACGCAGGAAAGTCTGCTAAAAATGTTCAATATGGGCGGTACAGGTAGTTTTGCTGAAAATCTGGCAGCACTGCATATTTGTCCGTTGAGTATTTCTTATGAGTTCGACCCTTGCGATTACCTCAAAGCCAAGGAGTTTCAGCAGAAAAGAGATAATCCCGAACACAAAAAATCACCGATTGACGATTTGCTGAATATGAAAACCGGTGTAATGGGTTATAAGGGAAAAGTGATTTACAAAATGGCCGGCGAAATCAGTCAGCAAATCATGGAGTTAGGTGCTGAAATAACCAACCGCAATGAGTTGGTGGGAGCAATTGCCAAATTAATTGATCGCAGCATTTACGCAAATTATACGATTTACACAGTCAACAAAATTGCTTTTGATCTTTTATTTGATTTAAAACAATTTGAAAAATCATATAGCTTGCTCGAGAAACTGGATTTTGAGAAATACCTTGAAATGCAAATCGACAAAGTTGACCTACCCAACAAGGATATTGATTATCTGAAAATCAAAATGCTCGAAATGTACGCCAATCCCCTCAAAAACCATCTTGCATTACCAGTTAAGAGCTAAAAACTAAAAGCTAAGAGCTAAAAGCTGGATGATACATCATTCGCTCTTCGCTCTTCGCTTTTAGCTCTTCGCTCTTCGCTAAATTAGTATCCCAAAATTTTCATCATCGACTTATAGCTTTGCTCTTTGGCAAACAATTTCGTGAAGTATTCCCCGTCTTCATCTTTATCAATGATTACCAATTTCGGTGCAGGAATCAGACAGTGCTGAATGCCTCCGTATCCACTCAGCGATTCCTGATACGCTCCCGTATGGAAAAAGCCGATGTATTGATCCCTGTCCTGCTGCATTTTAGGCAAGAAAATAGCATTAGAATGTACCTCCGCATTGTAGAAATCCTCGCTGTCGCAGGTCAGTCCGCCTAAGTTTACCCGTTCGTATTCCGACTCCCAGTTGTTGATGGCCAGGAACACATAACGTTGATTAATCGCCCAGGTATCAGGCAGGGTTGTCATGAACGACGAATCGATCATATTCCACAGCTCGCGGTCGTTTTGTTTCTTTTGGTTGACGATAGAATAGAGCATCGCACCACTCTCGCCAACGGTATAAGAACCAAATTCAGTGAAGATATCCGGTTCCGGCACATTATGTTGGGCGCATATTGTTTTGATTTGCGCTACAATCTCTTCAGCAATATACTCATAATCAAAAGTCATGTCCAAATGTGTCTGGATTGGGAATCCGCCGCCGATATTCAGACTGTCGAGTTCCGGCGAAACCTTTTTCAGTTCGCAATACAGGTTAATCGCCTTATTCAGCTCATTCCAGTAGTAGGCAGTATCTTTCACGCCCGTATTGATAAAGAAATGCAGCATTTTCAAGCCCACTTGTGGATTTGTAGCAATATAATTATTGTAATAAGGGATGATATCTTTATATCGAATACCCAAGCGGGAAGTGTAGAAGTCAAACTTCGGTTCCTCTTCCGCAGCAATACGAATACCCACATTGAATTTCACATCAAAGTCCTGAAGAAGTAAGTCCAATTCAAACTTATTATCCAGGATAGGTATCACGTTTGTAAAACCTTCGCGCATTAGATTCTGAATATTCTCCACATACTGAGGACGTTTGAATCCGTTACATATCACAAAAGTATTCGGTTTAATCAAGTTCTGTTCACGCAAAGACTCGATGATATTGATGTCGAAAGCAGAAGAAGTCTCAATATGTACCCCATGTTTCAAGACCTCTTCCATCACAAACGAGAAATGCGAACTCTTGGTGCAATAGCAATAATGGTAGTCGGCATTGTAGTCGACTTTCGCCATCGCCACATTGAACATACGCCTTGCTTTCTGTATATTTTCAGCTATTTTAGGCAGATAAGCCACACGCAAAGGCGTGCCATATTGTTTGATGATATCCATCAGCGGCACCCCGCACCACTCTAAGTTGTTGTCAACCACATCGAATTCAGCATTGGGAAATTCGAAAGTTTGTTCGATGAGATCTTTGTATTTATTTTTCATTTTGATGAAGATGAATTATAATCCAAGTGAGTTGGATTGGTGGAATTGTTGCGATGTAAATTAGATAGATGTATGTATTGTATGAAAATGTGTGCAAAAATAATCAAATATATTTAATTAGACCTGAGTTAAGTGGATTTTTTATAAGATTATTTGATAGATGTTACCTATTTAGTTAACTTTGCACCCAATAAAAAGATACTTGTATGAACAAACAGAATAATAAGCTCACTTCCTTTACAGAACATCTTGATGTGCAATATGGCAAAAGAGGTTCAGTAGAAAGAGAAAAGTACGAAGAAGAATTCGAGGCATTTAAGATAGGCGTGATGCTTCAAGAACTTAGAAAAGAATCAGGATTAACTCAGGAGCAGCTTGCGAAGAAGTGTGGTACAACCAAAACATACATTTCGCGTATTGAGCATGATGCCAGCGATATCCGCCTCTCAACCCTCATGAGAATCATCAGACAAGGTTTTGGTGCGCATTTGCAGTTAACTGTAAGCAAGTAGAAGCGCATACGATAAGCTTTCATTAGATAATATGCTTTACTTTGATACGCCCGTATCAAACATCTAGATACGCCCGTAACAAATACCTTGATACGACCGTATCAAACCATAGCGTATTCGGATGTTGCACAAGCATTGCTTGAAAGCACAATCCCCAATTATCTTTCACCACATACCGCAAAAAGTAAAAGGTAAAATCTTTCAACTATTCACAAAAGATTGTATGAATTGCACACAGACGCATGTATTGTGTTTGTAAATTTGCGGTGAAGTAATTTGTGCCACAGCTTGTGGCACAAATACCAGGGGGACATAACAAGATAAAAAAAACAATGGGAGTCAGTGAGTTTTTATTGAATGCCTCTATCCCGGAAGATGTAAAAACAAAAAACCCGGCTTCATCACCAGCATATAAACTGGGAGAGGAATAACCGGGACTACGGCACAAAGATACAAAAAATGTGGACTTCAAAACAATTGTTTAAAAATTTCTTATGAGACTGAGCTCCTTTAGGAGCGACATGATTAACCCCAATCTTAACCCAAATAAATAATTATCAAATGTTTACATCTTTTTTTAAATCCCCCCGTTCACCACCGCATGAGTAATTACCAAACAAAAACCTTTAAAAAATTCAAACAAGAAGTTGTTTTATCGGACAACATTTATTACATTTGCAGCCATATGAAAAACTTGAAATTCAGACAAGTGTTTTTATATAAAAACTACTTTACAGACTTTTTCAACAAACAAAGACCGAAGGCCAGACAGAAAATATTATGGACTTTAAAATTGGTAGAAACATTACAATACGTTCCACAAGATTATTTTAAACATATTCATAAAGGTATTTATGAGATAAGAGTTCAAACAGGGAATGATATATTCAGAATTTTATGTTTCTTCGATGACAATAAGTTAATTGTTTTAGCAAACGGTTTTCAAAAGAAAACTCAGAAAACGCCTGTAAACGAAATTGATAAAGCTCAAAAAATAAAAGATGAATATGAATCCGAAAAACAACACACTTAAATCCCTCGACACCTTCATTGAACAACAATACGGAAAAGAGGGTACACCCAAAAGGGAAAAATTTGAAAAAGGTTTTGAAACCTTCAAAGTCGGCGCCCTTATTCAGCAAGCCCGACTCAAAAAAGGTCTCACGCAAGAACAACTCGCTGAACGCTGCGGAACCAACAAAGGCTATATCTCCAAAGTCGAAAACAACATCAAAGACGTGCGGATATCCAGCCTCCTTAAAATCGTGGAAGAGGGCTTGGGTGGTACCATCGAACTGAAAATCAAATTCTGACCCGATGCTTCTCATAGTAGGTCGAACACGGGTTTGATTATGATTTATTAGCGGTTTTTGATAAACATTTTAACGGTATAGCTTGTTCTTAGAGCAGCCTAGATTTTATTCATCGTATTTTAATACAAAATTTATTAACAAAGTTTGCCCAGTAAAAAAAACATTTATACATTTGAGGGCAATTGTAGGAATTGAAATAATTATTAACAAATAAAAATTTTAAGTATGAGAAAGATTACTTTTTTTAGAAATTTAATTGTGCTGGTCGCACTGCTTGTTGGGAGTGGAAGTGTGATGGGGCAGCCTTGGGTATATAATTTTGGAACTGGTACAGGGACTTTCACAAGTTCCACTGCAAGTACATCTTTTTTACCTGCACCTCCGTCTGGTACTGCAAGAGTAAGGGTAGGGACAAATCCTGGTTCTTTTGTGTTGGCAAATCCTGGTTTGGCCGGTCTTGGTAGTGATACAGAATTACAGTTTACTTCCAACACAGGAAGTACTTCTACTTCAAAATTCTCTGTGTACGATTATACTGCCGGAAAAGAAGGTTATGTGAAATTTAAAGTAGCATTTTCGGGAGGTACAAATGGCGTTTATAAATTTTCCTTAGGAGATGGTGCTACTTATAGTGACAATAATGCAGTTTCAGCAAATCAAACATTCGCAGGAGTTGAATGGACACTTGGTGCATCAAATACAATTTCATATAAAGTATTAAGTGCAGGTACTTATGGTACAGCTGGAATTTCAGACCCTGCAACTTTATTCGTTCAAAGTACTTCAACAATCTATGAGGTAGAGGTATATGCAAATAATACTACTGCTCCAATTAATTATGATCGTTCAGGAACTACTTATGCTTTGACCAATGCAACTTGGGATTTGTGGGTAAATGGTACGCGTGTTGGTACTGGTTTGGCTAAAGGAAATCTTGGAGCAGACGTGAACATTGATTCTTACAGCTTTAATCACCAAAATAGTGCAAGTGCACCTGGAACAATTTACATTGATGATATTGAATACTCAAATTTATTGCCTATTCCTGCAAGTCAAACTGTATTTACGCCAACTATTTCAGTTTCCGGTGTTGCCAAAGCAACTGATACTTATTTTAATACTGCGCAAATTACATTAGAATCAGCAACAGAAGGCGCATCCATTTACTATACAACCAATGGAGACGCACCTACTACTTCTTCAACGTTGTATGCAACTCCTTTTTCTGTAACAACCACCACAACCATCAAAGCATTGGCTGTCAAAGCAGAAATGGATGATAGTAATGTGACCGAGAAAACGATTACCATTGTTGCGCCGGCGACTGCAACAATTCCATATACAGAAGCTTTCAACAACACATTGAGCGACTGGTATACTTATGAAGTAGCTGGGGCAAAACCGTGGCTTGCTTCAGTTGATGGTGCTTTAGGAAATGGTTTTGCTGGTGGCGATGTTGAATCATGGTTGATATCTCCAAAATTTACAGCCACTGAAGATGGACTGGCACTTTCATTCAATTATGCTTCGAGATTTGTTGGAAATCCAATCTTAGTAAAAGTTTCAACAGATTATATTGGTTATGGTACTCCTACAGCTGCGACTTGGACAACAGCGAGTTCCATTTCTGCTCCTGAAGTACAAGACAATGATTATACGGTTAAAGCTTCCGGGAATATAATTACGCTCAATGAAGGAACAGTTTATTTTGCTTTGGTTTATGATAACGATGCTGCTCCGTATTCGGACTGGCGTATTACCAATGCTAATGTAGTGTTGCCTCCCTCAAGTCCAACAATCACTGTAACTCAAGGTTCAGTACCGGCAATGTCAGCAGAGGTAGGAAGTACCGATGCAGAGATTATTACGGTTAATGGCTTAAATTTAACGGGCAATATTGCACTGGCAGTTACCGGAACAGATGCATCGTTGTTTACGCTTTCAACCTACTCAATTGCTCCAACTGAAGGTAACGTTACAGATCAGTCGGTAACGATTACATACACTCCAACTGCCGCAGGTTCGCATACTGCAACGCTGACTTTGAGTAGTACAGGTGCAGAAGATGTCGTTAGAAGTCTCAGTGCTTCTTCTATTTGGCCACCACTGTCTGCTCCGGTTGCAACAGACGCAACAGCAATCAGTCAAACAGGATTCCAGGCTAACTGGAATGCAGTGAATGGTGCTACAGCATATGATCTGAGTGTTTATACTAAAGAAGTAGGTACGTCAGCAAACCTTGTCGTGAATTCTGGTTTTGAGTCTGGAGAAGCGACACCTTGGGTTTTTGAGTCAGCAATGAATCAGGAGGTTGTAACAACAGTTGTGAAATCAGGGACATATGCTTTGAAAACTGCTGTAATAGCAACAAAAAACTTAAATCAGACAATAACAGTAGTAAACGGAAAAGAATATAAGCTTTCTTTCTGGTATTATATTGATGGAGCTTCAACAGGAAATGGATTTAGGGTTTGGACAACAAGTGGGGCAACTATAAACTTACCAAGTACCACTACATATTTTAATACTAAAGGTTCATGGCAATATGTTGAGACTACATTCACGGCATCAGCTAATGTGTTGGTTTTGAATTTAAGAACTTATAATGGCTGCACATTATATCTTGATGATTTTGAATTAACAACTGATGAAACTACCATCACTCCAATCTCAGGATCCCCATTCACCGTAACCGGCGAAACCAGCAAAGCCATCACCGGTTTAACTGCTTCAACAACTTATTATTATACTGTTAAGGCAGAGAATGTGAATGTAGAATCAGCAGTATCGAACGAAATATCCGTTGTTACCAGTTTCGGAACCGCAAATCAAAACCCATCTATTACCCAAATCTTTGCCCACAACTCCCAAATCCGCTTCTCAGCAACCGCAGGCGAGCAGGTTGAGGTGTACAACGCCGTAGGTCAAAAGGTTATCAGCACGCTGGCAACCGACGGACAAAATGTGTTGAACGTACGCGAAAAGGGTGTGATGATTGTGAAAGTTGGTGATCGCATGGCGAAAGTGATTTTGTAAGTTAATTGATATAGTGAGGAGCTGTCGCATTTGAGATGACAGCTCCTTATGTTTTTATTAACTTAGACTGGACTGTTTGTTACCTATGAAAAAAAATGTAAAAGCTTGCACGCTACAAATATTGTACTTATTTTTGTACAAATTAAAGTATAAAGTTATGTTAGTAGCAAATGTATCTGATTTCAGAAAAGACATCAAATTGTATCTCGACAGAGTCGCGAAGAATTTTGAAACATTGATTATCAATCGTGGGAAGGACGATAGTATTGTCGTGATGTCATTAGATGAATACAACTCCTTAGTGGCAACAAATTACGAATTATCTTCCCGGAAAAACGAATTGAGATTGGATGCCGCAATTGAGAAATTAAGAGGTGGTAAGACTTTTACAAAAGACTTGATTGAAGAGTAACATGAAATACGTTTTTGTAGAAGAGTCGTGGGATGATTATCTTTATTGGCAGCAAACCGATAAAAAGAAACTGAGGAAAATAAATGAGCTGTTAAAGGATATTGCAAGAAATCCTTTTGAAGGATTAGGGAAACCGGAACCTTTAAAACATAAGTATTCGGGTTTTTGGTCCAGAAGAATTGATGATGAACACCGACTGATATATAGGTGTGTGGATGATGAAAT
>JAUSNQ010000038.1 GCA_030655595.1 Paludibacter sp. | reverse complement strand
ATCTGTTTTGATCAAATTCCCACATTGTGTTTGCGGGACCCATCCCAAGGTAAATTTTTCCATTGATGCTAAATCCGATACCGCCATCAAAGTAAAATCCAGCTGCTAGTTCTATTGATTTCCAGGTGTTAGACTCATCTGAATAATAAAATAAATATCTTTGCTGACCAGGTAAAACATAAGCTGAATTATTGTGGTAAAAATATGAAAATCGCATTTCATTATAGTAAGATATTTGTAATTGAGGGATTCCCCTCCAATCATCCACATTAGTATCAATATCAGGTTTATAAATATATATTCCTTTTTCAACTTTGAAGCCGTAATGTCTGACATGCCCTAAAACAACATCATTCTCTCTCGGAATGGCAAATGACCAATTGTAATTTATTAACTGATATTTAACGGAAAGAGATGATCTATCTATCCATACGTTATTTTCATGGTCATAATTATATATTGTAGATTTTGATGTAATTGTTCCTGGTAATAAAAATCCTTTGTTCTTAAACGAAAATCCCATTGGCTGTCCCTCGGTTGGTGTAAGTGGAAAGTTGCTTTTCTTAGTCCATTTGTTTAAAGTTATATCGTATTCCCACCAGTCGTTTAGATATGCTCTGTCAAAGGCTGAAACTTGCTGATACCCCATTCCAAAATAGATTTTATCATCAATTACAAAACCATTGCCACGAGATCTGATAACTCCAGGGAAATCTGCTAGTTTTTTCCATTCATTTTTTAACGGATCAAATTCTTGAAAGTTTTGGTTGTTGTTTAATCCAATGTAAGCTTTGGAGTTATATACAAAAACAACTGCGTCACGGTAATAATGACTTGGGCTGTAAAATGAGGTTGGAGCTTCTTTCATTTTAAACCATTGGTCATTGATTTCAATCGTATTTTTGTGTGTGAGGGATGTGCCTGCTATTTCTACTTCAATCTCGGCATTTCTTTTCTCAAATCGAGTGTTAGTCTGGAATGGAACCTTAACTTGAAGTGAATTGGAGGAGGCAGTAATTACCTGAGCAGGCAGACCGCCAATTCTGACAATATTGTGCTGTTTGATGGGGCTGAACCTTTCACCTGAAATAACTATGTTTTGTCCTGTTTGAATCTTTTCGTGCGAGATGTTTGAAATGGAATGAAGTGTTAATTTAATAGAGTCTTTGAAAAAAACGGGTATGTTATTCATTGAGACCGAAATAGATGCATTACGGACATTAATATTTGAGGGAATTTGTGCTTGAATGGTACTGTCGTTTAAGATTTGAAAATCTGATTCAATGTGCTCGAAAAAAACTTTCAATGATGCTACATGTGTATGGAAAGATTTCCCGGTAATAGTTATGTTGGCGTTATAGGTTCCTTCTTTTTCTTGAAAATCAGTTAAAGTGACGGTTTTGAGATGGAATTTGTAGTTGGTTTCGACAAAATAATTATTTATTCCAACTTTAATCGGAGATTGTTGTATGCTCAAATCTTGCGGAACTGTTGTGATGATTGTGTCCTGTGTAACGTATAGGATGTCAGCTTCTTTCTCAGAAAAAAACACCTTAGTATTGGTTGAACTGAAAAAATTGCCGGTAATGACAATGGTATCGCCAATATTGGCTGTTTGAGGTGAGAAATATTCTATTAAAGGAGCATCCGACCCAATCGGAAGAAATTTGATGTTTTTGCCATAAACAATGAATTGATTTGTTTTAATAAATGCCCGAACATAATTTATCTTTTCAGGTATAAGTGCGGTTTGAATTCTTTGTGAAATATGCTTTTCTCCCTGTTTTGGATTTCGGATAATATATTTCTCACCGTTTGCAATGGTAGGTTCCGGATTCGATCCCCACACAAATCCGATTTCTATCTGTTCTTGATAATTGATATTTTCAACGTAAGCGTGAAAAAGAACACTGGTACTATCAATGTCAGTAACATCCCCAGTGTAAATAACAGGAAAATCGTCTTTATTGTTACAGCTAATGAAAAACTGGAGAAAAAATGTTGAGATTATGATGAAAAATATATAATATAGATATTTCATGTTTCAGCTCGTTTATTTCTTGCACACAAAGATAATTTAAAAAAATAATTATTTTCTATCAACACTAAATTTCATTATCTTTGCACATCAAAAAAATGAAATAATTCCTCATGATTCAATTCTTCCGAACTCCTTCGCAACACATCTATGCTGTACAGACAAAGCAGCCGCTTATTCAAAACGATTTAGATAAATTAGTTTGGCTTTTCGGCAGTGCACAGTTGCTGAAACAAAACGAAATTGAAGAAAATTTCATCGGTCCGCGCCGTGAGATGATTACTCCGTGGAGTACCAATGCCGTTGAGATTACCCAAAATATGGGTATTGCAGGGATTCTACGCATTGAGGAATTCCGGTTGATGCCACCGACTCCTTCTGTGCAGGGAGCGTTGGATTATGATCCGATGCTGGAAAGAATTTATTCGAAATTGACACAGGATATCTTTACCATTGAAAAGCAACCTGAACCGATTTTGTTTATTGATGATATTGCTGCGTATAACGAGCAGGAAGGTCTGGCGCTGAGTCCGGATGAGATTCAGTATTTGAATGAGGTGAGTGAAAAAGTCGGACGGAAACTGACAGATTCTGAAGTCTTCGGTTTCTCGCAGGTGAACTCAGAACATTGTCGCCATAAAATTTTCAACGGTCAGTTTGTGATTGACGGGGAAGAAAAAGAGTTTTCACTGTTTAAAATGATTCGCAAGACTTCGGAAGAAAATCCGAACAACCTCGTTTCGGCTTATAAAGACAATGTGGCTTTCAATGCCGGACCGAAAATTGAGCAGTTTGCTCCGAAAACCGGAGATAAACCTGATTTCTTTGTCACGAAAGAAATTGAATCGGTGATCTCGCTAAAAGCTGAAACACATAATTTTCCTACCACTGTTGAGCCTTTCAACGGTGCTGCTACCGGGACCGGAGGAGAAATCCGTGACCGCCTCGGTGGAGGAAAAGCAAGTCTGCCGATTGCAGGAACGGCGGTTTACATGACTTCTTACCCCCGCAACAACCATAAACAGTGGGAGCAAAGCATTGTTGCCCGTAAATGGTTGTACCAAACTCCTGAACAAATTCTGATTAAAGCCTCGAACGGTGCTTCTGATTTTGGGAATAAATTCGGTCAGCCGCTGATTTGTGGTTCGTTGCTGACTTTCGAACACGAAGAAAATAACAAGAAATACGGTTATGATAAAGTCATCATGCTGGCAGGTGGTGTCGGTTTTGGTACATTGAAAGATGCGCTGAAAGGAACGCCCGAAGTGGGAGAGAAGGTGGTGGTGATGGGTGGTGACAATTACCGCATCGGTATGGGTGGCGGCGCTGTGTCGTCGGTGGATACCGGTCATTACGACAATGCTGTGGAGCTGAATGCTGTGCAGCGTGCCAACCCTGAAATGCAGAAACGTGTTGCCAATGTGATTCGTACACTTGCTGAGGCTGATGTAAATCCGATCGTTTCTATCCACGATCATGGTGCAGGTGGTCACCTGAATTGTTTGTCAGAATTGGTGGAGACAACCGGAGGGAAAATTGATGTTTCGAAATTGCCGGTGGGCGATTCGACCTTGAGTGCCAAAGAAATTGTTGGCAATGAAAGTCAGGAACGCATGGGTATGTTGATGAAGGCGGAAGATATTGAGATGGTGCAACACATTGCTGATCGGGAACGTGCTCCGATGTATGTGGTTGGTGAGACGACCGGCGACATGGATTTTGTGTTTGAGCAAGCCGACGGACAAAAACCCATCGATCTCAAACTGGAACACATGTTTGGGAAACCGCCAAAAACGGTGATTACCGATACTACTTCCGAAGCAAAATTTGCTTCCATGGAAATTGATGAAAATCAGTTGCAAACTTATATTGAAAATGTGCTTCAGGTTGAATCTGTGGCATGTAAAGACTGGTTAACGAATAAAGTCGACCGCTCTGTTACCGGTAAGATTGCTCGTCAGCAATGTGCCGGACAAATTCAGTTGCCTTTGAACGACTTGGGTGTTGTGGCCCTGGATTACCGCGGAAATGTCGGGATATCGACCTCCATCGGTCATGCACCGCTGGCTGCATTGGCTAATCCTGAAGCCGGTTCGGTGCTGGCAATTGCCGAGGCATTGACCAATATCGTGTGGTCGCCGTTAAAAGAAGGTTTGGATTCCGTATCCTTGAGTGCCAACTGGATGTGGCCGTGTAAGAATCCCGGTGAAGATGCCCGTCTGTACAAAG
Organism: Paludibacter sp.; assembly: GCA_030655595.1. The sequence continues at coordinate 18,241 of JAUSNQ010000038.1, read as the reverse complement.
CTGTTGAAGCTTGCAGCGATTTTGCGTGTTCTTTGGGTATCAATATCCCTACTGGAAAAGATTCCTTGTCGATGACTCAGAAATATGGTGATGAAAAAGTTTTTTCACCTGGGACGGTTATTATTTCTGCAGCCGGCGAAGTGACTGACGTGAAGAAAACCGTAGGTCCGGTGCTGGTGAATGATCCTAAATCAGTCATCTATTACATTGATTTTTCGTTTGATAAACAAAAACTCGGTGGTTCTGTATTGGCTCAGACCCTCAATAAAATTGGCGATGATGTTCCGACTGTTCAGGATGCGGAATACTTCAAAGCTGCATTTGATTCCATTCAGGAATTGATTTCGAAAAACCTGATTCTTGCCGGTCATGATATTTCCGAAGGCGGTATGATTACGGCGCTGCTCGAAATGTGTTTCGGAAACACCAAAGGCGGTTTGCAGGTGAAACTGGATTATCTGGAAGGAAATTCTTTGGTAACCAATTTATTTGCCGAAAATCCGGGGGTGTTGATTCAGGTGAAAGACAGGAAAGCCGTTGAAAAAGTGCTGGAAGCCAATGGGGTAGGATTTGCACGCATTGCGGTGCCCATCGAAGCAAGAAGACTGGAAATTAATAAGAAGAAACAGGCATATTCATTCTCTATCAATGATTTGAGAGATGTTTGGTATCGTTCTTCTTATCTTTTAGATAAAAAACAAAGTGGCGAAGCCTGTGCGCAATCACGCTTCAATAATTATAAAAATCAGCCATTGGAATTTAACTTTGCTGAGACTTTCAAAGGGAAATTTTCGCAGTTTGGCTTGTCGCAGGACAGGAAACCAAGTGGTGTGAAAGCCGCTATTATCCGTGAAAAAGGAACCAATGGCGATCGTGAAATGGCTTATGCCTTGTACCTGGCAGGTTTTGATGTGAAAGATGTGCACATGACCGATTTAGCTACGGGAAGAGAAACACTGGAAGATGTCAATATGATTGTATTTTGCGGAGGTTTTTCTAATTCTGATGTGCTGGGTTCAGCAAAAGGATGGGCGGGAGCATTCCTGTATAACGAAAAGTCAAAACTGGCGTTGGATAATTTCTATAAACGCGAGGATACGCTGAGTTTGGGTATTTGCAACGGTTGTCAGCTGATGGTTGAACTCGGACTTGTAACTCCGGGACACGACGAGCAACCACGCATGTTGCACAACGATTCCCATAAATTCGAATCATCATTTATCGGACTCACCATTCCTGAAAATAACTCTGTCATGCTCAGTTCGCTGGCAGGAAGCAAATTAGGTGTTTGGGTGGCACATGGAGAAGGAAAATTCAGTCTGCCCAAAGCTGAAAATGCATACAACATCATCGCGAAATATACGCACGAAGCTTATCCTGCCAATCCTAACGGATCCGATTATGCCACCGCCGGAATTTGTTCCGCCGATGGTCGTCATTTGGCCATGATGCCCCATCCCGAGCGTGCAGTTTTCCCATGGCAATGGGCGCATTATCCGGCTGAGAGATTGAATTCCGACCAGATTACACCGTGGGTGGAAGCATTTGTGAATGCGAGAAAGTGGGTGGAAAAGCAAAGTTGATACGATATTATTTATATCTTTGCAAAAACTCAATACTAAATATTATGAGTGATCAAATCAGATTTATAGTAAAAGATTTTAGAGCTATAAAAGAAGCAGATATTAAATTAAATGGGATTACTGTCGTTTCTGGTGTAAACGGTTGTGGAAAGAGTACGCTTTCGAAGTTCTTATATAATACCGTGAAAGCTGTAAATAATTATGATGGATTAGTCATACAACAACTTGAAAATTCTTTGGATGATGTATTTCGATTTATCAATATTTTAGAAAAGGAGGTCAAGTCGACCAGTTTATTTGATTTTAATTCTTTTTTTACAAATCCCTCCGGACTCAATAATAAGGAGTTTATAGAAGAGAAACAAGAAGTCTTGATAGATTACATAGTTTCATTATTTTCAAAATATAAACTAAGTACTCTAAATAATGCAGATACAAACAGGTCAAATCGTTTAATTAATACATTAAAGAATACCTTATTTGAATACTCAGATAATAATCATTTTGAGACATTAATATCTAAGTTATATCAACAAATTAATGATTATTTTAACGGAGCATTAGTTTTAATGGACAGGCGTCCTAATTATATCATCCAAAAGGAACTGATTGATAATTTCTCTGGAAATCAGATACCACGTGTTTATTCATTATTGGAGTATGATGTGCCGATATTTAACAATGAGTTGGAAGCAGTATCATTTATCCATTCTTTAGATCAAATAGCTTATATAGATACTCCGATGCAACTTGGAATTGCTGGTGTGTATGATTCCTGGGATGATTTAGATAAAATATTGAATTATCCCAAGAATACTAATTCGAATTATTATGTAAATTCTATTATCAAACGAGAAATCATTAAAGGTGATAGCGTACTTGAGGAAGAAGATAAATTTACGGGAGATAATATCTTTAAATTTAGAAGAGATGATGGATATGAGTTTGATTTGCTTGATGTAGCAACTGGTGTAAAATCTTTTGCAATTCTTCAACTTTTACTGAAAAACGGATTTCTAACAAAGAATACTCTTTTAATCATAGATGAGCCGGAAGCTCATCTTCATCCACAATGGATTGTGGAATATGCACGTGTTATTACATTATTGAACAAGGAGATTGGTGTGAAATTTTTGATAGCGAGTCATAGTCCTGACATGATCAGTGCTATCCGCTATATATGCGAGAAAGAACAAACAACAGATAAATTAGAATATTACCTTGCCGAAGAAGTAGGCAAAAATTCCTATTTATATCAATTCACATCATTAGGTAAGGATATTGAGCCAATTTTCAATTCATTCAATATCGCTTTAGATAGAATTAATCAATACGGCATATCTAACGACAATGAATTATTCTAGCCAGATAACTTCTGATCATCCATTAGCACGTCGTTATCAGAAACTTATTGATGTAATTCTGAAAAATGAAGGAGCACGAACTACGCCGTTCATTGCCGAAATAGCTATTGATATAGATCAATACGAAATAGAAAAGAATCGTGGAATCAATCGAAATAGTACAATGGATTTCACCATCGGGCTTACAAATAGACAGATGCTTTTAGTTGAAGCAAAACTAAGGGTAAAAAACCCAGGAAACTTAAGTAAAAATGAATTAGAGGATAAAATAAAACATAGTAAAGAAATTTTAATTGGACATGGTGTTCCTGTTGCAAAAGAGAAAGTATTTTTATTTAAAGAAGATGTTATTGGACAAGCTCGTTTTTATATAAGCAGACTTTTCCAAAACAACACCAATTTAAAAGTTTATACCATTCGGGAGTTTAAGAATATGATTTTTGATCTGTAATCAAATCTGTTGACAATTAAATATGAATATCAAGTATTAGGTTAATTGATCCCGTGTATCTTTTGATTTTAGCAATACTTTTACTGTCAACTTCTTTTCACAATAAATTTCCTGTCATAAATGTATTCCCTTTTATTTCACCTCACATTTTCAGATTCCGCAAAATAGTGGTAATTTTGCGCTGCTTTTTAGCCAGGGCATCTTTGCTCTTTTTTTATAAAATCATTCCATGGCAGAAACATCATTATTAGAAAAACTAGACGCATTACAGCATAAGTTCGAAGAAATTTCAACACTTATCACCGACCCGGGAGTCATTTCGGATCAGAAGCGCTATGTCAAGCTCAACAAAGAGTATCATGATTTAGAGCGGATTTTGTCGGCGAGGGATGAGTATAAATTGGCTTTGTCACATCTTGCAGAAGCAAAACAGTTGCTCGACATGGAGTCGGATGGTGAAATGCGCGAGATGGCTAAGGCTGAGGTGGATGAAATTGAGCCGAAGATTCCTGAGATGGAAGAAGCCATCAAACTGCTGCTGATTCCTGCCGATCCTGAGGATAATAAAAATGCCATTGTTGAAATCAGGGGTGGAACAGGAGGAGATGAAGCGGCGATATTTGCCGGTGATTTGTTTAAAATGTACAATAAATATTGCGAGTCAAAAGGCTGGAAGGTTGAGGTGACCAATATTTCCGAAGGAACATCCGGAGGGTACAAAGAAATTATATTTACTGTCTCGGGAGTCAATGTGTACGGAACACTGAAATATGAATCGGGAGTGCACCGTGTACAAAGGGTGCCACAGACCGAAACACAGGGGCGCGTACATACTTCGGCGTCGACTGTCGCTGTACTGCCTGAAGCTGAAGAGTTTGATATAGATTTGAAAGAATCTGATGTGCGTGTTGATACTTTTTGCTCTTCCGGTGCGGGTGGGCAATCTGTAAACACAACTTATTCGGCTATTCGATTGGTGCATATTCCTTCGGGTATCACCGTGCAATGTCAGGATGAGAAGTCTCAACACAAAAACAAAGCGAAGGCGATGGTTGAACTTCGTTCGCGTATTTATGCCATCGAACATCAAAAGTATTTGGATGAGATTGGCTCAAAACGTAAAACCATGGTGTCAACGGGTGACCGTTCGGCAAAAATCAGAACGTATAATTATCCGCAGGGTCGCATCACCGATCACCGCATCAATTTTACGATTTACAACCTGACCGCTTTTATGAATGGTGATATTCAGGGGGTGATTGATCAGTTGATTGTGGCGGAAAATGCGGAGAGATTGAAGGAGAGTGAGATTTAGTGGAGACGCACGATCGTGCGTCTTTAAGTGATGAGTGATGACAGATTATCTGTTATTAATATTAAGGATATACATTTGATAAAAAATGAACAAACAAGAACTTTTTGAAAACATACAACGGAAGAAATCATTTCTTTGTGTTGGTTTGGATACGGACATCAATAAAATTCCCGAGTTTTTATTTGATGAAATTGAAGATGCTATTTTCGCTTTCAACAAAGCAATTGTTGATGCCACGGCCGATTTGTGTGTAGCTTATAAACCCAATCTGGCATTTTATGAAAGTCTGGGTATTCAGGGATGGGAGGCGCTTGAGCGTACAGTGGAATATATCAGAGAAACCTATCCCGATCAGTTCATCATTGCTGATGCCAAAAGGGGCGATATCGGCAATACTTCTTCGATGTATGCCCGTACATTTTTTGGCAATATGTATTTTGATGCTGTCACGGTTGCCCCTTATATGGGCGAAGATTCTGTGACTCCGTTTTTAAGCTATGAGGATAAATGGGTCATTTTGCTTGCATTGACTTCGAATCAGGGAGCATTTGATTTTCAGTATATCAAGGATGTGGAGACAGGTGACAGATTATTTGAGAAAGTGCTCAAAACGTCAAATCAATGGGGCAATGAAGAGAATATGATGTATGTAGTCGGTGCCACTAAAGCTGAAATGTTGACTGAGATTCGTCAGCTTGTTCCGAATCATTTCTTATTGGTTCCGGGTGTTGGGGCACAGGGTGGCAGTCTGCAGGAAGTTGCGAAATACGGACTCAATTCAAGCTGTGGCTTGTTGGTAAATTCTTCGCGTCAGATTATTTATGCTTCTTCTGAAAAGGATTTTGCAGAAAAAGCGCGGGCAGAAGCATTCAAAGTGCAACAGGAAATGGAAGAGATTCTTATCTCGGCTAAGTTGCTTTGATAAACTCATCTAGCCATTGATCCAAATCAGTGCTTTTATCTAATTTCAACCGTTCTTTTATTAATAACCTCCTGTGATACAAGGTGTTTTTGGAGGTGTTTAACAAAGTACTACAATCTGTTATGTCCAAATTCAAGCAAATCAGTGTGATGACTTTGATATCCGACTGCTTCAGTTTGGGATATTGTGCTGCCAATAAGCTGATTTTATGATCTAAAAGCTGATTGGCTTCCGCAATATATGCTTCCCATTCCAATTCGCTGATGATTGCTTGTTGTGAGATGTTTTCCATGAATTCATCAATCTTCTTTTGGTTTTTTAGTCCCATCTCCAATTTCCTCAAATACAAAGTGTTTTGTGTCCTGTTATGTAGTTTAATTTGAAGCAATTTTTTCTTTTGTTCGTCAATCTGTTTTAAAGAGATCAGGTTGCTTTCGAGTTGTTTCTGCTCAAAGTCTTTAATCAGGATTTTTTTTCGATGTTTTGAAGTTTGAGAGAATAAGATGATTACGATAATTAATAGGACCGTTATCAAACTAAAAATTGAAATAACTTTGTTTCTATTTGATATTTTTAGTTCCAGATTTTCCAATTCTTTTAGTGAGAAGTCAAATTGCTTTTCAACGCTATAAATGCGACTTTGCAATTTGTCTAGATATAATGAATCCTGTTGTTTTAAAGCAGTTTCCATGTGATTGTATGCAAGAAAATAATTTTTCTGATGCTCCTGAATATAAGCACCTGCAAGATTGTAAAAGTATCGTAATCGGGTTGTACTTGTATTGCTTTTGTTTAAATTGAAATAATACCTGGCCGAATCAATCTGATTCAGTTCGGTGTAAATATATGCTAAAAATGCCGCATAACCATACTGTTTATGAGGACAATAATCGAGATATTTTAAAATCATGTTTTTAGCCTCTACTGGATTAGATTTATAGATGATCTCACCTTTCTTCGCCATGATCGAGTAGTAGTTGATTGAGTCGCCCGATTTGTCGGCTAGATTTAGAGCCATATCGATGTAATGTAATGCAGAATCTGTCGGAGCATTTGTTAAAAACAGAATCATCGCAATGTCTCTGTACACATAAGCCTGGTATTTTTCACTTCCTGAAAGATTAAAATATTCACGCGCTTTAATTAAATGAGAGAGAGCCGGTTCGTAATGCGCATCGGGTATGCTGATGTATGCCATGTTGTAATTAACCAGCCCGGCAAGGTTATGAGCTTTTGTCTTAGACAAAGTATTATCGGCTTTTTTATACCAATCCATTGCTGATTCCGGGTCATGATTCATTTCTGCCATGCATCCTGACAGGTAATAAGCTATTCCTTCTTGTTCGAATAATTTACTGTTTGTGTAATAATTTCGTGCAATCGTTATCATACTGTCAGATTCGATCTGTTGGTGTAATTTATATTGAGCATGTGTGACATGAAGACACCAGGCTGCATAATCCGCCTCGTTTTTCAGGGCATCATCTGTAATTGAACTTAGAATTGAAAAAGCTGAGTCTGGATTTTCAAAAAGCAATGCTTCGGCATGTAAAATTTCTTTGTTGCTGGTATACGGGTTGTGACATGAAGTTACAGGGAGGAGCGTAATCAAAATAAACAGAAAAATTGATTTTTCTTGGTTCATGGTGGTCGGTTTTATACTTGTTTTGGTACATGAAAAATAACCGTACAAGAATTGTTAAAAATTGAGTTTGTAAACATCTAATAAACAGAGAAATGTGATTGTATGAGATTCTTTCCGTACAAATGATTTTTTTGGAATCTTGAGATATAACCAGTAAATTTGTGTGTAAAAATACCGAAATATTTTCACACACAAAAACCACCATGAAATTTTTACTGCTGCTTTTGATATTTTGTTTAATAAGTACTTTTCAAAAAAGTAGTGATAATTTAGTATTCAAGCGTTCTTTAGAGCTAGATCCTCCACGCCCTGAATCATTAAAAAAATATCCGGTTGTCATTACTATTAAAACGCAGGAATTAACGATTTGTTTTTTAGAATCTGTGGGAAGTGCCCGAATTACGATAGTTGATGAATCAAATCAGGTTGTGAGACAGTCAGTTATAGACAGCATGAAACAAAAAATCGAAGTTATTTCAATATCAACATGGAAAACAGGAAGATACAACATTTATATTATTCATAACACAACCACGTTACATGGAAAATTTGTTTTGTAGTTTACACCGTGTTTGTTTATGATCAATGAGGCACATGAAATCTAAAAGAAATCTGTGCCTCATTTATTTTCAGTATGCTTGTTCATGCACGCTTGCTACGGCTCTGCCGGAAGGGTCATTCATTTTCTTAAAGGCTTCGTCCCACTCCAAAGCGATAGGCGTGGAACAGGCCACAGATGGGACAGAAGGTACGCATGCTGCTGCTGAGTCAGATTCGAAATGCTCCTTGAATATGGTACGGTAATAATATTCTTCTTTGTTCATGGGTGGATGAATCGGGAAAGTCTCATTCACTTTTTCCATCATCTCATCGGTGACTTTCTCAGCTGTTAAAGCTTTCAGGGTGTCGATCCAGCTATAACCCACGCCATCGGAGAATTGCTCTTTTTGACGCCAGGCAATACTCTCAGGAAGATAATCTTCGAAAGCTTTTCGCAAAATCCATTTCTCCATTTTGCCATTGCCTGCCATTTTATCTTTTGGATTCAGGCGCATGGCAACATCCATAAATTCTTTGTCCAGAAAAGGAACTCGTCCTTCTACTCCCCATGCTGCGAGTGACTTATTGGCTCTCAAACAATCATACATGTGTAGTTTATCTAATTTACGCACGGTCTCTTTGTGGAATTCTTCGGCATTTGGAGCTTTGTGAAAATAAAGATAACCACCGAAAATCTCATCCGCCCCTTCTCCCGATAGAACCATCTTAACTCCCATGGATTTGATTACACGTGCTAACAAGTACATGGGTGTGCTGGCACGGATGGTGGTTACATCATATGTTTCGATGTGGTAAATCACATCCCTGATGGCGTCTAAACCTTCCTGGACGGTGAAATTGATTTCGTGATGCACAGTCCCGATATGATCTGCGACTTTGCGGGCAGCCGCCAAATCGGGTGAGCCAACCAAACCAACTGCAAAAGAGTGAAGCTGCGGCCACCAGGCTTCTTCGGTGTTGCCTGTTTCGATGCGACGAGCTGCAAATTTTTTAGCAACGGCAGAAATAATTGATGAGTCTAATCCTCCGGATAACAATACGCCATAAGGTACATCGGCCATCAGCTGACGTTCTACGGCATCTTCCATGGCTTTTCTCAAAACTCCAATGTCGCTTGTATTGTTTTTTACGTTTTCATAATCCATCCACTCACGAGTGTACCATTTTGTGGGAGCTCCATCCGGACTGTAATAGTATTCGCCAGGTAGGAATTCCTCGATTTTTGAACAGTGTCCTTCCAGGGCTTTTAATTCTGATGCTACGTAATAACCCCCGGCATCGTCCCATCCCTGATATAATGGAATAATCCCGATATGATCACGACCAACCAGAAAAACATCTTTCTCAACATCGTAAAGGGCAAATGCAAATATCCCATTCAAATCTTCCAGAAAATCTTTTCCTTTTTCACGGTATAAAGCAAGAATCACTTCACAATCCGATTGGGTAAGAAATTCGTATTTCCCTTCGAAAGACTTCCTGATTTCCTGATGGTTATATATTTCTCCATTCACTGCGAGCACCAACTTGCCATCTTTGCTGTAAAGTGGTTGCTTGCCTGATTTTGGATCTACAATCGAAAGGCGTTCGTGCGCCAAAATTGCCTTGTCGTTCGAATATACCCCCGACCAGTCCGGTCCGCGGTGTCTGATTCTTTTAGACATTTTCAACACCTGAGGTCGCAATACCGCGGTGTCGTGTTTGATATCAAATGCGCATACTATTCCACACATAATGTTGTTTCTATAATAAAGTTTGATGAATTTTTTCTGCCGTCTTCCTACCCAATGCGATGGCTCGTACCACCAAACTGGCTCCGATAGCAGCATCGCCTGTGGCGAATACTTTCTGTACGGAGCTTTGATAGTTTTTGTCGACGTTGACATTGCCGCGTTCGTTGTATTGCACGCCCAGCTCGTTCAGTAAGCCTTCCTGAACCGGATGCACAAACCCCAATGCCAGAAATACCAAATCGGCTTTGATGGTTTCGGTTTTTCCTGTGGGTACCATATTGAACTTGCCATTTTCGTTAACCCACGCTACTTCTTCTACCTGCACTTCTGTGACATGTCCGTTTTTCCCTACAAAAGCATTGGTGTTCAGACTCCATTTGCGCGTACATCCTTCTTCGTGTGAACTGGTTGTTTTCAGAATGTTTGGATAATACGGCCAGGGTGTTGCAGGATTTTTTCCTGCAGGAGGTTGGGGTAAAATTTCAATCTGGGTGATTTTTGCTGCTCCCTGACGAACGGCAGTCCCAACACAGTCGGAACCCGTGTCACCTCCACCTATCACCAATACCTGTTTGTCTTTTGCATTGATAATCTGTTTTTCATCTACAGGCTCTCCCATGATCAACTGATTGGTCTGGCTCAGGTATTCCATAGCGAAATAAATGCCTTTCAGCTCCCTGCCTACTGGATTAATGTCACGGGGTTGACCGGCACCTATGGCGATACAAACGGCATCGTATTGTGTCATGATTTCTTTGCCTTTGATGTCTTTTCCGACTTCAGTGTTATTCCTAAATTCGATGCCTTCTTCTTCCAGCAAAGCCAATCGACGATCAATAACTGTCTTGTTCAGCTTGAAGTTTGGTATTCCATACCGCAACAATCCACCTGGTGCATTGTCTTTTTCGAAGATAGTTACCCGATGCCCCTTGCGATTTAACTGTTGAGCAGCAGCCAAACCAGCTGGTCCCGAACCGATGACTGCAACTTTTTTGCCTGTCCGGGTTTTGGGTGGTTGCGCTTTAATCATGCCTTCGAGAAATGCAACTTCGGTCACAGCTGCTTCGTTTTCGCGAATGGTTACCGGCGATTCATGCAATGCCAACACACACGATTTCTCGCAGGGTGCCGGACAAATGCGTCCGGTAAATTCGGGGAAGTTATTGGTCTCATGCAATGATTCTACACCTTCTTTCCATTTTCCTTTGTAAATCAGGTCTTGCCATTCGGGCATTTTGTTGCCAAGTGGACAAGCCCAGTGACAGAAAGGAATACCACAATCCATGCATCGCGATGCTTGCAGTTTCCTGTCTTCGCGGTTCAATGTCTGTTCCACCTCTCCAAAATCGTAAATACGATCGGTGACGGGTCGGTAGCCCGCTTCTTTGCGAGGTGTATATATAAATGCTTTAGGATTTCCCATCTTTGTTCTATTGTTTAATTAATAATCCCTTTCTACCTGAGCAATTTTCTTATTGATTGCTTCCATCTTTTCTTCCTGTAATACTTTTTTGTATTCTATCGGAACTATTTTGATGAATTTATCCACATTGTCCCTCCAATTATCAAGAATTGATTTTGCTTTGGTACTTTGGGTATATTTATAATGATTTGTAATCAGGGCATGCAGTTCTTTGCTGTCCATACTGTCCTCAATCAACGATAATTCAACCATTTCCATGTTACAGAAGTAGTCGAAGTCGCCTTTTTCGTCGTACACATACGCAACGCCACCGCTCATCCCTGCAGCGAAGTTTCTTCCGGTCTGACCCAGCACGACGGTTTTTCCACCGGTCATGTATTCACAACAATGGTCACCGGCACCTTCAACCACGGCAATGGCACCTGAGTTACGCACACAGAATCGTTCGCCCACTACACCGTTGATATACACTTCGCCGGATGTAGCTCCGTACAACATGGTATTGCCTGCGATGATATTTTTATCCGGTTCGAATGTAGATCCTACTGGAGGTACTACGATGATTCTTCCGCCGGATAGACCTTTTCCAAGATAATCGTTGGCTTCTCCTTCTAATTTGAAGGTTGCACCTTTGCTTAAAAAAGCACCGAAACTTTGACCGGCAGACCCAATAAAATGAGCATTGATGGTCGAATCCGGTAAACCTGCCTGTCCATATCTTTTGGCAATTTCGCCGGAAAGCATGGCGCCAACTGTACGATCCGTGTTTTTTACCAAACTCTTGATTTCAACCGGCATACATAAATCCAGTGCGGGAAGTGCTTTCTTAATCAATTCAAGATCCAGCACTTTATCAATTTTATGATCTTGATTTTTCACATGATGCAAAGCCGCACCTGACCCTTCAGCCACATATAAGACTTTTGATAAATCAACCTTATCAATTTTGGCTGGTCCATCAACTTTTTTGCGTTGGAGCAATTCGGCGTGACCCACAATTTCTTCTAATGAGCGATAGCCCAGCTGAGCAAGGTGTTCACGCACATCTTCTGCTAGAAACTCAAAGAATTTAACCAAATACTCATGTCGTCCCGTGAAATGTTTTCTCAATTCAGCATCTTGGGTAGCGATGCCAACCGGACAAGTATTCAGGTGACATTTGCGCATGATGACACATCCGAGTACAATCAAAGCACTCGTGGCAAAGCCAAATTCTTCAGCACCTAAGAGCGCAGAGATAACCACATCGCGACCGGTTTTGAGTTGTCCGTCAGTCTGCAGTTTGATTTGACCCCGCAAATTATTCATGACCAAAGTCTGCTGTGTTTCAGCCAAACCAATTTCAACCGGCAATCCGGCATGTTTGATAGAACTGGAAGGACTGGCTCCCGTGCCGCCTTCGGTACCACTGATTAAAATCAAATCGGCTTTTGCTTTGGCAACACCAGCAGCAATTGTTCCCACACCACTTTCAGATACCAATTTAACGCTTATCATGGCCGTCGGGTTGATGTTTTTCAAATCAAAAATCAGCTGAGCTAAATCTTCAATCGAATATATGTCATGATGAGGTGGAGGTGAAATCAGCGAGATTCCCGGTATAGAGTGACGGGTTCTTGCAATGATTTTATCCACTTTATGTCCGGGTAATTGACCGCCTTCACCTGGTTTAGCCCCTTGTGCAATTTTAATCTGAATTTCGTCGGCATTCACCAGGTATTCCGCAGTTACACCAAAGCGACCCGATGCGACTTGTTTGATGGCAGATCGTGTGCTTAATCCATCCGCACGTTTTTTATATCGTTCCGGATCTTCGCCACCCTCGCCAGTATTGGAGCGACCGCCAATGATGTTCATGGCCATGGCCATAGCCTCATGCGCATCACGACTGATTGAGCCGTAAGACATTGCCCCGGTCACAAAGCGTTTCATGATGGTCTCAGCTGGCTCTACTTCATTGATATCAATCGGATTACGTTTGTATTCCATCAAGTCGCGGATGAAAATAAGTTCCTGCTTTTCATCCACAGCCTTTACATATTCTTTGTATTTGTCGTAGCTGCCTGTACGAGTCGCAATTTGCAGTCGTGCTATAGTTTCAGGATTCCATGCATGATTTTCGCCATCCAAACGATAAGCGTATTGACCTAAATGCAGTAAACTTAATTCCTCCCCTTCCTTTGGAAAGTAAGCTAAGGTGTGAGGTTGCAGAATTTCATTTGCAATGTCCTCCAAATCAATACCTTCAATTTTAGAAATTAATCCTTTAAAATACGTATTAACAACCGCTGATGAAATTCCGATGGCTTCAAAAATTTGTGCGCCCCGATAACTTCTGATTGTAGAAATACCCATTTTAGACATGACTTTCAGCAATCCTTTGTTAACCGCTTTGATGTAATTTTTCTCAGCAGTATGGAAATCCAGTTGTAAATCACCGGATTTAATTTGGTTGTTTAAAATGGCAAAAGCAAGGTAAGGATTTACAGCATTAGCGCCAAAACCAAATAAAAGTGCAAAATGCATGACTTCGCGCGGTTCTGCTGTTTCAACCACGATGTCGGTCTGCATGCGTTTGCGTTTATCTATAAGATAGTGATGCACAGCCGATACAGCAAGTAGTGATGGGATGGGAGCATTGTCAGCATCCACGCCACGATCACTTAAAACGATGTAGTTTTTGCCATCATCTACTGCTTTCTCAACAGCCAGACAAAGTTCTTTGATGGATTTTTCCAGACCTTTCTTTCCTTCTTTTGCTTTAAAAAGCATCGGTAGTACAGCTGTTGAAAATCCTTTATATTGAAGATTCAATAAAATGTCAAATTGGGTGTTTGTGAGCACAGGACTCTTCAACTTAACCATTTTGCAAATTTCTGGTGCAGGTTCTAAGAGGTTGGTATGCACAGAACCGACGTATGCGGTGAGTGACATAACCAATTCCTCCCGGATTGGATCAATCGGGGGATTGGTAACCTGGGCAAATTGTTGGCGGAAATAATTGAACAAACGTTGCGGTTTGTCAGAGAAAACCGACAAAGCTACATCGTTACCCATCGAAGAAACAGGTTCTTGTCCAGCCTCTGCCATCGGAATCATCAGTTTTTCAACATCTTCATGTGAATACCCAAAAGCAGTCAGGAGGATTTTGTAATTACTCAAATCTGTTTTTACACTTCTACCCGAAGATATTTTATTCAGATTAATCCGGTTTTTGTCGAGCCATTCCTTGTATGGAAATGCTTTTGCCAGTCCTTCTTTCAATTCAGGATCGTAATAGATTTGACCGCCCTCGGTATCTATCATGATCATTTTGCCGGGTTTTAATCTGCCTTTTTCTTTGATTCGGGCAGGTTCAAATTCGAGGGTTCCCGTTTCTGAGGCAATCACCATCAAATCGTCGTGGGTGATTAAGTAACGTGCAGGGCGTAATCCGTTGCGGTCGAGCATACCACCTGCATATCGTCCGTCACTAAACAAAAGCGTTGCCGGTCCATCCCATGGTTCCATAAACATCGAATGATACTCGTAAAATGCTTTTAAGTTATCGGAAATAGGATTCTTGTCGTTCCAACTTTCGGGAACAAGCATCGCCAGTGCATGAGGCAGGCTTTTGCCCGACATCACCAAAAATTCCAACACATTATCCAGCGAAGCTGAATCACTCATGCCCGGTTGAACAATCGGCATCAAAGCTTTTAAATCACCTAATTGATCAGATTTTAGAACACTTTCGCGGGATTCCATCCATAAACGGTTGCCGCGTATGGTATTGATTTCACCATTGTGACCTAACAGACGGAAAGGCTGTGCCAAATCCCAGGTTGGAAAAGTATTGGTACTGAAGCGAGAATGCACAAGCGCAATACCGCTCGTGAAATGTTGATTGGTCAAATCAGGATAATAGTCACGCAACTGCAGGGAAGTCAACATACCTTTGTAAATCATTTGTCGCGTGGACAAACTCACGATATAAAAACTTCTGTCTTTTGCCAGATTGGATTTTGAAATGGAAATTTCAATTTTTTTGCGAACCACATATAATTTATGTTCCAATTCCTGCTGACTTGCTGTTCCTGTTATGAAAATCTGTTTGATGAGCGGTTCGTTAGAAGCAGAAATAGCACCAAGGATATCGCTGTTGACAGGTACATCACGGATGGCGAGTAAACTTAATCCTTCTTTTTCGACATTCTCTTTAATGGCATTCAAACAAAGTTCTGATTTTTGTAAATCTTTTGGAAGAAATACAAGACCGGTACCATACCTGCCTTTAGCAGGAACAGGAATACCTTGCAGTAAGATGAACTCGTGAGGTATCTGTACTAAAATTCCGGCACCATCGCCGGTTTTATTATCGGCACTCTCCGCGCCGCGGTGTACCATATTTTCGAGCACTTGTAAGCCTTTCTCAACGATTTCGTGCGATTTTTCACCATAAAGGTTTAAAATCAGTCCGACTCCGCAGGCATCGTGTTCGTTTTGAAAAGAATAGAGCGAGCGCTGTTCTATTTCATCTATTTGAAATGGGTTTACGTTCATAGCTTTATGAATCAAGTGGGTATAGCAGCCTTGATCAAACTGCGTGTGCAATTTGTTTTATTGTTTAAAATAGTGGGCACATCTAAGTCGATGCCCCACTATTCATGAAAGAGATTTTTGATAAGTGGACTTATCGGATGAACATCAATTCTCTGTATTTGGGTAATGTCCACATTTGGTTGTCGACAATCAATTCTAATTTATCAACATCATAGCGGATTTTATCGAAATACGGGAATACCAGGTCATGATAAGCTTTGGCTTTATCATATTCGTGATCAATTTTATTTGATGATTTACGTGCCTGAATCATCGCGTCAACATTATTTTTTATATGCGTGATTCTTTCAGATATTTCTTCAATCAAAGATTTATTCATTGCTGCGAGTTCGGCTGCTTTATCAGCAGGATAGATGGCATATATTTTCGATACATTATCCAATAGCAAAGATTGGTATTTGGTTACGACCGGAATGATGTGATTCATGCACAAATCTCCTAATACCCTTGCTTCAATTTGAATCTTTTTAGTATAAGTTTCCCATTTTACTTCGTTACGTGCATGTAATTCTGTTTCAGAAAGAACACCGGTTTTTGCAAACAATTCAATACTTTGTTTCGTGGTGTATGCTTTCAGAATTTCCGGAACACTTGTTTCGCAATCTAAACCTCGTTTAGCAGCTTCGATTTTCCATTCTTCGCTGTATCCGTTACCGTCGAAACGGATTGGTTTGGATATTTTGATATAGTCTTTCAATACTTCAAAAATCGCTTTTTCTTTGGCAGTGCCGGCAGCAATTTTCGTATCAACTGCTGTTTTAAATTCAACAAGCTGAGCAGCCACGGCAGTGTTTAAAGCAATTAAAGCTGAAGAACAGTTTGCTGATGAACCTACAGCTCTGAACTCGAAACGGTTACCTGTGAACGCAAATGGAGAAGTACGGTTGCGGTCGGTATTGTCAAGCAATACTTCCGGAATATGAGGGATACCCAGACTTAATCTCTTTTTGGCGTCCATGACAATGGCTTCGTCTGTGGTGCTCTTTTCCATTTTGTCCAGTACAGCTGTAATTTGTGTTCCCAAAAATGCTGATACAATAGCAGGAGGAGCTTCGTTTGCGCCCAGACGGTGTGCGTTGTTGGCAGTCATAATCGATGCTTTCAACAAGGCATTGTTTTTATAAACAGCCATCAGTGTATTCACTAAGAAAGTGATGAACTGCAGGTTTTCTTCAGGAGTTTTTCCAGGAGTTAACAAGCCCACACCCGTGTCAGTGCCAAGCGACCAGTTGTTATGTTTTCCAGAGCCGTTCACGCCTGCAAAAGGTTTTTCGTGAAGCAGCAAACGGAAACCATGGCGACGGGCAACTTTTTTCATCAACGACATGATCAATAAGTTTTGGTCGTTTGAAAGATTTGCCTCACCAAAGATCGGAGCTAATTCAAACTGGTTTGGAGCTACTTCGTTATGACGCGTTTTCAATGGAATCCCGAATTTATAGCCTTCAAATTCCAGGTCTTTCATATAAGCAGCAACACGTGAAGGAACAGCACCAAAATAATGATCTTCTAACTGTTGGTTTTTTGCAGATTCATGTCCAAGCAATGTTCTTCCGGTCAGTGCTAAGTCGGGACGAGTTGCGTACAAACCTTCATCAACTAAAAAGTATTCTTGTTCCCATCCCAAATAAGAAATGACTTTTTTTACGTTCGGGTCAAAGAGCTGACAAACCGCAGTTGCAGCTTTGTCAACAGCACTTAATGCTTTCAACAGCGGAGCTTTCAAGTCTAATGATTCTCCGGTATATGAGATGAATATTGTTGGTATAACAAGTGTGTCATCCATGACAAATGCAGGTGATGAAGGGTCCCACGCCGTATAGCCACGTGCCTCGAAAGTACTGCGGATACCGCCACTTGGGAAAGAGGATGCATCGGGTTCTTGTTGTGCCAACAATTTACCTGAAAAATCTTCAACAATGCGACTGCCCGGAGCTCCTTCATAATCAATGAAAGAGTCATGTTTTTCAGCAGTTCCATCAGTTAAAGGCTGAAACCAGTGTGTGTAATGGGTAGCACCTTTTTCGAGTGCCCAACGTTTCATACCTGCAGCCACATGATCTGCAATGTCAGGGTCTAAAGCAACACCGTTGTCCACAGCATTTTGAATGCATTTCAAGGTATCTTTCGAGAGATACTTAGCCATCGTTGGACGGTTAAAAACGTATTTTCCAAAATAATCTGATGTGAGTGGAGCCGGAGCCTGTACGCACAATGCTTTTTTCTTAAAAGCTTCTTCTACTGCTTTAAATCTTAGTGATGACATAATTGTATTTTTTGTTGTTTATTTAATATCTAAATGTTTTCTAATATTTGAAATTCCTAACTTATTGTCAGAAATGTATTGCAAAAATAATAATAATGTAAGATGTATTATTATTTTTATTGTTAATTGTTCAGGATAAAATAATGATGTGTCAATTTGAAATAATAAAAAGGTCTTTTACTTACAAATCAGAATCAAACAGCAAATATATGTTATAAAGCATAAAAGACTGGTTTGATGTTTAAGTATTTTTTTGTTTGCAAATATACGTACTTTTCTTTTAAATTAGTTAAAATAGACAGGCTATTTCTCACGAAGTAGCCTGTCTGAAACAATAAAACTAAAAAACACACGATTAAATCTAAGAACTTCACCG
>JAUSNQ010000028.1 GCA_030655595.1 Paludibacter sp. | reverse complement strand
GATTGAATTCTTCCACATTGTAAACTCCCGGTTTACGCCACTCTCCTTTAAAAAACATCATCGCTCCAATCATGGCAGGAACCCCTGTTGTATAACTCACACCCTGTGCGCCGGTTTCTTTGTATGCCTCCTCGTGACTGCAATTATTATAGACATAATAGGTCTTTTCCACACCATTTTTCACACCGCGAATTCGACAACCGATGGAAGTCTGTCCGGTATAATTCTCTCCCAAATCACCCGGATCCGGTAGCACTGCCTTTAAAAATTGAATCGGAACTATTTTCACCCCGTTATAATCCACTTCATCAATACGTGCCATGCCAATATTCTGAATCACACGCAAATGTGTTAAATACTCTTGTCCGAAAGTCATCCAAAAACGAGCGCGCTTCAAAGTCGGAAAGTTTTTCACCAGCGACTCCAGCTCTTCGTGATAAATCACATAAGATTCTTTGGGTCCGATTTCAGGATAGTTCAAAGGCTTATGAATCTCATGGGGAGCTGTCTCTACCCATTCCCCGTTCTCCCAATATTTACCTTTTTGAGTTACCTCGCGAATATTAATTTCCGGATTAAAATTGGTCGCAAAAGCTTTCCCGTGATCGCCCGCATTGCAATCCACAATATCTAAATAGTGAATTTCATCGAAATGATGTTTCGCCGCATAAGCTGTATATACACTGGTCACCCCAGGATCAAAACCACAACCAAGAATGGCAGTCAGACCTGCCTTCTCAAATTTATCTTTGTAAGCCCATTGCCAGCTGTATTCGAAATGAGCTTCATCTTTCGGCTCGTAATTAGCTGTATCCAAATAGTTAACACCTGCTTCGAGACAAGCGTCCATGATGGTTAAATCCTGATAAGGCAATGCCACGTTGATAACCAATTCGGGTTTAAAGTCATTGAAAAGTTTTACCAGTTGAGGAACAATATCGGCATCGACCTGAGCAGTTTTGATGGCAACACCAGTTCGTTTCTTCACATCAGCAGCAATTACATCACATTTTGATTTGGTGCGACTCGCCAACATAATTTCAGTAAAAACATCCGGATTTTGAGCAACTTTGTGTGCTACAACAGTTCCAACGCCCCCAGCGCCAATGATAAGTACTTTTCCCATTTTTTATTTCTTTTAGTGGTACAAAAATAGTTGTTTTTTCAAAATATTCTGTTATGCTAATGAGTTATTATCATGTTGGGGTAGAAATATCAGCATTTCGCATCCTGTTTTTCAAAACAATATTTTGTTTTTCAAAATATTTCAATTAATTTTGTTGCCAATCCAAACCAAGAGTATGAGAATTATTACCAAGAAAACCATTGTGATTTTTTACACCAAACATGCCGGGTCAAAAGCAGCACTTGAAGAATGGCATACAAAAGCGGTAAAAGCTAATTGGAGTTGCTTTGCAGACATAAAAAATACATTCAAGACTGTTGATGCGGTTGGAAACAATCGAGATGGTATACATTCGATTTATAGGGACACATAGTGATTACAATAATACTGATTGTAAAAACATATAAGGATATGACAAAAATTAAAACCGAGCTAGAATACAAGGTTACTTCTCAAAGAATAGAAGAACTACTTCGATTAGTCGATAACAATACGCCCCAGAATGATAAATATTTAATTGAGTTGAACATTTTATCCAATCTGGTAGCAGATTATGAAGATAATCATTATCCCATACAATCACCGGATCTAATTGACATGATCAAACTTCGTATGTATGAAATGAAAATCAATCAATTGAGATTATCTAAGCTGTTGGGGGTGAGCCCTTCACGTGTAAGTGAATACTTAACAGGAAAAAGCGAACCAACATTAAAAGTAGCACGCAAACTCAGCAAAAAGCTAAAAATTGATGCCAATATCGTATTAGGAGTATAGCATCGCATCACCCTGCTGCCATGTCTATAAAAATTATTTTCCTACTTTTGCATTGTAATCATTTAATATGCACAAACAACTTCCCCCTGAGTGGGCAATACAACAATTTATACAAATTACCTGGCCCCATGAGGGTACAGATTGGGCTGATATGTTGGATGAAGTAAATCTTTGTTTCGCTGACATAGCTCGCAATATTATCCGTTTCGAATCGTTGTTGATTGTATGTCGGGATATCAAAATCGTAAAAAAT
Organism: Paludibacter sp.; assembly: GCA_030655595.1. Next base: position 2,865 of record JAUSNQ010000028.1, on the reverse strand, counting down.
CTGCTCGGAACAGTTGATTTTTCAAAAATAACTTTCGTCGAATTGCCGAGTAATGACACCTGGGCAAGAGATCATTGCGGTATTACAGTGATTGAAGATGGTAAACGGATAATCTGCGACTTTGCGTTTAATGGCTGGGGATTGAAATTCAATGCTGATTTAGATAATCAAATTACCCGCAAATTATTTGAGAAAGGCGTTTTTAATGATGATATTACATACCGAAATTGCTTGGATTTTGTGCTTGAAGGAGGAAGTTTCGAATCGGATGGAGCTGGGACTTTACTTACGACGAGCACCTGTCTGTTATCCGACAACCGCAACAGCCTTTCAAAAGAAGAAATGGAAGAAAAGCTGAAGTATTATTTTGGTTTAAAACGAGTTTTATGGCTGAACCATGGTTATTTGGAGGGCGATGACACCGACAGTCACATAGACACTTTGGCGAGATTTTGTGACACTGAAACCATTGCCTATGTAAGATGTGAAGATGTAACTGACGAACATTACGAAGAACTAAAGAAAATGGAGGCTGAACTTCAGCAATTCGAGTCAGTTTCGGGCAAACCTTACAAGTTGATACCTTTGCCTATGGCAGATGCAGTTTATGAAAATGGAGATAGACTGCCGGCAACGTATGCAAATTTTTTGATTGTAAATGGAGCTGTTTTAGTGCCTACCTATCAGTCGCCAAAAGATGATATGGCATTGATGCAAATCCAAAAAGCATTTCCGGACAGAGAAATAGTTGGAATTGATTGTAACTCATTGATTAAACAACATGGTTCGCTTCATTGTGTAACCATGCAATATATATAAGTTAAATTCAAACAAGCTCCGTTAGGAGCGACATATCTGTAGAAAAAAAAGCAACACACATGAAAATAGCTCTAATTCAACAATCAAATAGCGCTTCCCACGAAGCGAATATCGCCAAACTGAAACAAAACATCATTGACTCCGCCAAACAGGGTGCCGAGCTGATTGTTTTACAGGAGTTACACAACGAGCTGTATTTTTGTCAGACTGAAGACCCGGCGATTTTTGAACAAGCTGAAACAATACCCGGTTTTTCAACTGAATATTTCGGCAAATTGGCTCAAGAAACAGGTGTTGTCCTGGTGCTTTCTTTATTCGAGAAAAGAGCTCCCGGTTTGTATCACAATACGGCTGTGGTAATCGACAAAGATGGTAGCATTGCCGGCAAATACCGCAAAATGCATATTCCGGATGATCCTGCATATTACGAGAAATTTTACTTTACACCAGGAGATCTCGGCTTTCAGCCAATTCAGACCTCGATTGGCAAATTGGGTGTATTGATTTGCTGGGATCAATGGTACCCCGAAGCAGCCCGACTGATGACCATGGCAGGGGCTGATTTAATCATTTATCCAACTGCCATCGGATGGGAAAGCACAGATTCGGAAGCAGAAAAAGCAAGACAAAAAGATGCTTGGATTACCATTCAGCGTGGTCATGCTATTGCGAACGGCATCCATGTATTATCCTGCAATCGTACAGGCTATGAACCTGACCCTTCAGGAGTAACCAACGGGATTGAGTTCTGGGGAAATAGCTTTGTTGCAGGACCGCAAGGTGAAATCATCGCACAAGCTAATAACAAAACAGATGAAAATCTGATTGTAGAAATTGACTTAACACGTTCTGAGACAGTTCGTAGGATGTGGCCATTCTTCCGCGATAGAAGAATTGATGAATTTGGGAACATCACTAAAAGATGGCTGAAAGAATAAAGTTATTTACTGAAGAAGAAGTCACAACGACGGTTAATCAAAGTTTTGGTCGGAGGATTCGGAATTTTTCCTTTTCCATTTGCCACCATCCTATCGTGTGCAATGCCGTGTAGCTTAACTAACTCACTTTTCACCCGTTCGGCGCGTCGCTGACTGAGTTTCTGGTTGTATATGCCAGAACCCAGGTTATCGGTGTAACCCCTGATCTCAAGCATCAAAGTCGGATCGCTTTTCATCCTGTTCGCCACTTTCACGATGGTTATCTGAGCTAATCTATCCAGCTGATAACTATCAAAATCAAAATATACAGACAGCAAATCATCAACCTGAACAGCTTTCACGCCCAAACTTCTACCCCAAAAATCAACCGGAGTGCCCCGAGGGGTGTTTGGCTCCAAATCGCGCACATCCGGCACACCATCCTGATCAGTATCCGGTCCGTCGTTCGAGAGAATTCCTTCAAGTTTTACGAAACGTTCCCCAAGATTATCGAGCTTATCATCAAAAGCATCCATTCTGATGGATAGATTATTTAAATCCGATTGAAGTAGAGAAATTAAATTGACGGATGGATCTTCAATTACAAAATTGGCATCTCTGAAATGCTGTTTATCTTTCGTCATCAACTTGTAGCGATACGAAAGACTCACGTTTTTCCAAGCATCGTTAAAACCTCCTCTATAAGTCGCATCAACATGATCTGTATTAGAAAGTTGATGGGTTAAAACCAAGCCAAGTGAGCTGTTTTTGTTTGTGTTAAATTCAAAAGAAACTGTTATTGGAATAGTTAGAAATAAGGGTGGCATGATTACGCCGTCTGTTGTAGGATCAGGCTGTATACCCCCGACTCTATTATATTCTGGAAAAAACAAACCTGTGAAACCAATTCCACTGGTCAGATATACACCCATAAAAGAACTCTTTTTCCCTCTGATTAAGTTTAATATATCTGCACTAATAAAAGGTGTTGAATGTATTCCCCCCGTAGTGAAGTCCTCATTTGAATCAATCTGATTCAATAATAATCCCCCAAACTTCCATCCCAGCGAAAATGTTGGATTGATGTTATATTCTAAAGAGAAATCAAAATTAGGGCTTTTTATTATTC